>USJH01000062.1 GCA_900554955.1 uncultured Clostridia bacterium
GTCAGATGGAAAGTCATAAGAATTTTCAACAAGAGAAATTGTCCAGTTTCCACTGCTGTCCTTCTTTGTTTTAACAGCATAACTTTCCGAATCATATCCTGTAACATTGATTTTGGAAAGGATTGGCTCAACTGTGCTTCCTTTAAAAGTTACAATTGTCCCACTTTGTCTTGAAGAACTAACTTCAATATTATATTCTGGTGTTGTGCCAGCATAGTCTTGAACCGTGATTGTTGCACTGTCTCCAAGAGTGATTGTTCCCGCAATGTTGCAAGCCATTTTTGTTTTTATGTCTGCTGACGAATAAACATTATCATAAACATTTCCACCATACAAATTCATTGTGCCGATGTTATAAACCCCATAACCCGATGAAGAAGAACCACTTGTTCCAACTCTTCCGCCTGTCATTGTAAAGGTTCCGGAATTGTAAATATTGTTGCCATTTGCGGTAGCAGTGTTTCCAGAAATCGAACCACCATTCATGTTGAAGGTTCCACCATTTGAAACATATACCCCGCCACCATTTGTTGCAGAAGAACCACTTATCGTTGCATTAAAATTTAAGGTTGTGTCGCTTCCAACAAAAAAGCCACCACCATTCTTTTCTGCAAAAACATTTCCTGCCAAATTTACAAACGAAAAAATTCCAATCAACAAAAAACTGATGACTGGCATCAAAAGCATAAATAGCAATTGTTTAATTTTCGTTTTTCTCAAAAGTTTCACCTATTTAGTTTTTAATTATTCAATAATATAATACTCATCTATTAGAAACCATGTCAAGCAAAAAACTCCCGTTTAAAATTTTTAATTTTATTGTTAATTTTTTTCAACTTTCCACACAAAAAAACCACCCCAAGATGGAGTGGTTTTTTTATTTTAATAATCTTCCAAAAAGTCATGGCGAACATTGTTTTTATCTTTATAGGCAACAATAGTTGAAAGATTAACATTTTCAACACTTTTAAAAATGTTTGCATCAACTTGTTTATCACTCTTTTTTAGTTCTTTAATAAGATTTTTAACGAATTTTCGTTTTGATGCTGTTTCTTTTTGATCGCCATAGTTTTGTTCGGTGAACTTGCAAGCACATTGCAAAAAGTCAAGGTTGTTATAGTCACGCCACTTGATAATGTCTTCTTCACGGACAAGATAAAGTGGGCGGATAAGTTCCATTCCTTCAAAGTTGGTGCTGTGAAGTTTTGGCATCATTGTTTGAACTTGCCCGCCATAGAGCATGCCCATCAGAATTGTTTCAATAACATCGTCAAAATGGTGTCCAAGTGCAATTTTATTGCAGCCAAGATTTTTTGCAAAATTATAAAGGTGTCCACGACGCATTCTTGCACAAAGATAGCAAGGTGATTTTTCAATGTTCACAACATTTTCAAAAATATCAGTTTCAAAAATTTTGATTGGAATTCCAAGTTTTTTTGCATTGTCTTCAATCTTTTTGCGATTTGCCTTATTATATCCTGGGTCCATTACAATAAATTCAAGTTCAAAATCAAACTTATTGTGACGTTTAATTTCTTGAAAACATTTTGCAAGAAGCATGCTGTCCTTTCCACCAGAAATGCAAACGGCAATTTTGTCGCCTGGTTGAATCATTTCATAGGTATTAAGAGCTTTTGCGAACTTTGAAAAAATTGAACTGTGGAATTTTTTTCGAATGCTTTCTTCACACTTTTCTTGTGCGGTTTTCTGTTGTATTTCTTCCATCTTAGTTCTCCCTAAGGGCAATCACAGGGTCTTTCTTTGCTGCAGCCCTTGCAGGAATAAGTCCCGCAATCCAAGTAAGGAAAATGCTGATCAAGACCAAAATCACAGCACCAAGAACTGGAAGAGTTGCAATTGCTCCAAGACCAGTATAGTGGTTTAATACAATGTTGATTGGAATTGTCAAAATAAGAGAAATCAAAATTCCGAATACACCACTTGTAAGCCCAATGATAAAGTTTTCAGCGGTGAACACTCTTTTAACATCACGTTTTGAAGCACCAACACTTCTTAAAACCCCAATTTCTTTTGTTCTTTCGATAACTGAAATATATGTGATGATTCCAATCATGATGCTTGAAACAATAAGCGAAACACCAACGAATGCAATCAAAATATAAGTGATCGCTGAAATGATTGTTGAAACAGTGCTCATAATTTCGCCAACCATGTCTGAATATGAAATTTCATCACCATTTTCCGCAGTCTTGTTATATTTTTCAATGAAGGCTTTCACATTGTCTTTGCTTTTAAAGGTGTTAACATAAATTAAAATTGAATCTGGAACATCAAGTTTTGTTTCTCCAATTTTCCCTTCTGCAACCGCACGGCTGTTGTTTGCATATTCAACCATTCCTTCAGTAAGAAGATGCGAATATACAAGCCCACTTGAAATTGACCCGACTCTTGTTGACTCTTTCTGGCGAACAATTCCAGCAATTTCAATTTCGTTTGTGCAATTCATGATTGCCTGTGCATAATATTGGTTATATTTTGTTTGGTTATAAAGTGGATTTGGATTATTATTAATTTTTTCAAGGTTAAACATTCTAAAATCAACAAATCCTGCTTCTGGGTCGTCAACATAATAATCAGAATCAACAAGAACTTTAAATTTCTTTCCAATGATGCTTTCATATGAAATTGCAGAAACATATTCTTGATTTTTCACCAAAGCCTGCATGCTGCGATTCATTTCTTCTTCTGAAATCAGACCAAGTGCATATAGAATATAGTCGTCAAGTTCATTGTTTTTATCAAGAACTAAAATTGCTTGGTTTTTGCTTTGAATAAATGATCCAGCAATAAGTTCATATTGAGTTTTTAAAAGTTCATCATTATTGAGCATTTCACTGATAACATTCATGCTTGTAAACACTTGTGACGATGCCATGCTTGAAACAGAGCCTGAACCACCAAAACCAAGAATTGCAAACACAAGACTTAAAACCTTATCACTTGTAAGCTCGGCTCTTCCATTAGTTTTCAAATCGTTTGTGATGTCAGTGAGTTCTCTATACCCTTCCATAAAGCGATATGAAGTGTTTTCGGTTGTAGTGATGATAACCCCACCGCCCGCAGTCTGTTGAATTTCTACATTAGACTTGTCTGCAAAGAAATATAAAGCATATTTGATTATCATTTGCATAAGTGCTGGGCTGTTTGGCTGAACAGGGCTTCCAGACTCGGAATAGAAACTCATTCCAATGTCATAGGTATATTGAATCGCACTTACGTGGTCTTTAATATCGTCATAGTTGTCATTCAAATATTTATAGAACTTTTCAAGGTTGTTGGTGCTAAGGTTTTGACCAACGTTGTTCATCATTGATGAAATGCTGTCTTTTGGATAGACATTTGTTTTGTCGTGATCAACCTTTTTGTCATCATCTCCACCAAGGAACATTTGCATGATGATTGATGAAAAGTCAATGTTTTTTGCTTCAACCGTAATTGGATAGGTTGAAAGTGTGTCTTCTTGCGACCTTGAAATATAGGTTGAAAAGCCACTTGAAATTGCAAGCACAAGTGCAATGCCAATGATTCCAATTGAACCTGCAAAAGCAACCAAAAGAGTTCTTCCCTTCTTTGTCAAAAGGTTTTTTAAGCTGAGAGCCAAAGCAGTAAAGAAATTCATTTTTGTTTTCTTTGGTTTAAACTTTTTGTCTTTGCTTTGCTCTTCTAAAAGCTCATTTTCTTGTTTTTCTTTTTCAATTTCCTGTTCTCTTTCTTTGTCTGAAAGTGGCATTGTATCACCTTCAACTTGTCCGTCAAACAAGCGAATTATTCTTGTTGAATATTTTTCAGCAAGCTCTGGGTTGTGGGTCACCATAATGATAAGTCGGTCTTTAGAAATTTCTTTCAAAAGTTCCATAATTTGCACACTTGTAACCGAGTCAAGAGCTCCGGTTGGCTCGTCAGCAAGAATAATTTCCGGATCATTCACAAGTGCACGTGCAATTGCAACTCTTTGCATTTGTCCACCAGAAAGTTGGCTTGGGCGGTTTTTGATTTTGTCACCAAGTCCAACCTTTTTTAAAACTTCAATTGCTCTTTGCTCTCTTTCCTTTCTGCTTACACCTGAAAGTGTTAAAGCAAGCTCAACGTTTTCAAGAACAGTTTGATGTGGAATCAGGTTATAACTTTGAAAAACAAAACCAACACGATGATTTCTATAGTTGTCCCAGTCTTTATCTTTAAAGTCTTTTGTTGACTTTCCGTTTATGATAAGGTCACCAGTTGTATAACGATCAAGCCCACCAACAATGTTTAAGAGTGTGGTTTTTCCGCAGCCAGATGGACCAAGAATTGAAACAAATTCGCTGTTCCTAAATTCCATGTCAACTTCGCGCAGGGCATGAACCTTTTGGTCGGCAACTTCATAAACTTTTGTAATTTTCTCAAGCCGAAGCATGTTTTATCTCCTTTATTAGTGTTTCATTTTTTGCACAAATATTATATTCAAAAATATATATTTTTGTCAACGTCATTTTAATTTAGAAATGAACAAATTTCACCAATATTATTCACATTGTTTGACAAACCTTAAAAAACAAATTAACATTTAACCATAAAGCAAAGGAGAATTGGACATGAATAAATATATTTTCGCGTCTGGCAATGCAAACAAAGTTAAAGAAGTAAACGAGATGATTAGAAAATATCATCAAGATGCTGTTGTAATCTCGCTTAAAGACATTGGATTTTCTGACGATATTGAAGAAAATGGAACAACATTTTTAGAAAATGCGACAATCAAAGCAAATGCTGTCAAAGACTTTTTGAACAAAACTCACACTTTTCAAGATTTTTCAATTCTTGCAGATGACAGTGGACTTTGCGTTGATTCTCTTAATGGCGAGCCAGGAATTTATTCTGCACGTTATGGCGGAGACCACAACATCGAACTAAACCGCAAAACACTTTTAAAAAATCTTGAAAACAAAGCCGATAGAAGTGCGCACTTTTTCTGTTCAATGGTTTTGATTTTTCCAGACGGAACTCTTATTTCAAGTGAAGGCAAAACTTTTGGCGAAATTTTGAAAGAAAAAACTGGCGACAGCGGTTTTTGCTATGACCCATATTTCTATTCTTTCGACCTTAAAAAGAGCTTTGGACTTGCAACCGACCAAGAAAAAAACTCGGTTTCACACAGAGCACGAGCCCTTGCCTCTCTCATGCAAAAAGAAAACAAATATTATAACGAAAAACAAAAATAAAGGTAAATATGAAAAAAGAAAGCAAATATGCAATTTTAAACTTTCAAAAACAAGATGAAAATTTGGCAAACATTCTTGCCGAATATCTTGATGAAAACACAAAGAAACTTTATGATTTTTTTGGAATTGCTTTTCAAGGCGAAAAATCAAACATCACCATTGTCCCAAGCAAAAAAGAATTTGATATCATATATCGAAAAGCAAACAATAAGCCTGAAAATGAACCAATCCAAGATTGGATTATCGGAACATGCAGCAATGGAATAATTTTCTCTGTTTCTTTGAATGATTATGACAACACTGCTCACAAGTTTGACAAAAAAGATTATGCAATCGCTCTTGAAAATTATAAAAAAACAATCCTTCACGAACAAGTGCATTTTGTGAACGAACTTTTTTCAAAACAAAACAACTCTCCAGAAACAATCAAGTTTCTTTCCGAGGGAATTGCAACATATTTAAGCGATCAATATGAAAACCAAAATGTCGGGTTTTATGCCGATGCCGACACACTTTTAAACCGAAACAAAAACCCATATGACCAATATTTTCTTATAACAAAATATCTTGCCGAAAACTTT
>USJH01000063.1 GCA_900554955.1 uncultured Clostridia bacterium
CGCAACACCAGTTGCAAATGAAGAGACAGATGAATACTCAAACTTTTCAGTTCTTGATTATATTGACATTTCCCAAGAAGGATATGTTTTCACAAAAGATGATTTTGTTGAATATGACGACCAAGACTATCAAGGCTATAAATATGCAATTTTCACAAACCGAACAGTAACAATTAATAAAAAAATTGACAATAGCATAAACCATAAATTCACAATTAATATAAATAACCTTACAACCGAAAGCCTTCTTGATAGTGCTGGATATATTTATAGAAGCGAGACAAATGAAATTTCTTATGTTCTTGACGTTAACGGAAAAACAAATGACGTTAAAAATAACATTAAATTAGAATTCACATTCTACTATCCTGCTTCCCCAGCACATCCTGGCGGCGATCAAAAAACAATAACTCTTTTGTTTTTCATTATTCAAACACCAACAAACTTTGAAAAAGAAAATTCAAGTGCATCAAACAATTTCATTGTTTGGGACTATGTTTACAGAAATCAACTAATTTCTACAACTGCACCAGGCTCGGGCGAAACATTTGAAACCTTAAACCTTACTTTCCCAGCTGGAACACAGCTTAATCCTGTATATGTTGAATTTATCTATTGCGGTGAACATTATCTTATTTATCGCTATAAAGACCCAACCAATGGAACAATCAAAACCTTCAATTCAATTGGAAATGAAGAAATGAACCTTGATAAACTCTCATTCAACAAATCTGGAACATATACCGTTCGAATTTTCGACAAAACAATAAACACTAATTGTCCAGACAAAAACTTTTATGAATATTCATTCATAATCAGCAACACATCTTCATCAACCGCAGGATTTTATGTTAATGCTGTTGACGAAACAAATAACCCAATCATGTCTGGCCAATATACGAACAGCAATGTGATTGTGAATTTCGTTAACTATAACAAAATCAAAAGTCAGGTTTATCAAATTACAGTTATTCGAGCATATCAACCTTCTTTGAGTGAAAACATTCCTATCACAACAACCTATGCTCCAGACGACCTTCCTTCTTCTATCACTTATTCAGATGACGGAACCTATGACATTAAATTTGAAAACCGCCGTGGTGACATCTTATTTGAATATAAGTTCGTTATCACAAAAAGCATTAAAACTTCTTTCAAAATCGGAAACAGCGTTTATGAAGTTGGAGAAAATGAAGCTTCAAACGTTACAAAAGAATTTACAATCGACAGCTTTCAATCTTCTGAGTATAATGGAATTGTCGGAAACACCGATTTCTCTTTCACAATCTTGGTTGCTAGAAGTGCACCAAACATTGTTGGAATTGCAAATAATGACAGAACACAAGATAATGTAAGCCTTCGTGTTTATGGTGTTGGAACAATTGATGTTTACGTTTCTTTAAACGGTGCACAAATGATGATTGACACCAAATATGAAAACGGAAGCAGACTTCCAACATTCACCGAACAAGGAAACTATTTCGTTCGAATTACAGATGAAATGGGTTCAACAATCACAAGAAGTTTCACAATTACAATGAAACTTAACACTGCATCAATAATCTTGATTGTCATTGCCGCCGTTGCTATTGTTGGATTGATTGTTTTCATTATAGTTTCTCGTGGTCGTGTTAAAGTTAGATAAAATTTAAAGTGCTTGGAAATTTCCAAGCCTTTTTTATTGCACACAAAATCAAAATAATCATAAAATAAAGCATGGAACAATCTATTCTTTTTTATGACAGTGGAATTGGTGGACTCTCTACCCTTTCAAGCACCATTAAACTTCTTCCTTGCGAAAGATATATTTATTTTGCAGACAACAAAAACGTGCCATATGGAAATCGAACAAAACAAGAAATAAGCAACCTTGTTTTTGAAAATATTTCACGCCTTTTATCAAGGTTTAAAATCAAACTTATTGTGATTGCTTGCAACACTGCAACCAGCCTTGCAATTGATGATTTGCGGGCAAAAATCAACATTCCCATCATAGGAATTGAGCCAGCTCTTAAAGTTGCTGAAAGAAAAAGCAAAAATAAAGAAATTTTAATGATATCAACAAAAGCAACCGCCCATTCAGAGCGATATTTCAAGCTTGCAAAATCGGTTTCTTGCAAGGTTCATACATGCTATATGCCAAAACTTGCAAGCAAAATTGAGCATGGTCTTATTTCCCACAATCTAGACATTTCAAAAGAAATCAATTTCTTGAAAGAAACACTTGAAACCTTCAAAAACATTGACCAAATTGTGCTCGGTTGCACTCATTATAGTCTTATATCGGATAAATTATCAAAGGAACTATCTTTATCAGTTACAGATGGTAATTTTGGCGTTGCAAAAAACATATATAGAACTCTTAAAAAAAATTCAACAATAAGAAATAGTGGATTTTTAAATTTAATGATCATATTGTCAAAAAGCAGCACAGAGCTGACAACACAATATCGACAAATACTTGAAAAATTTGCTTTAAAACAATTATAGTTGCAAAAAATTGCAATATTTTTATATTTTACTTGCAAATTGAATGTGTGTGTGTTAAAATGTCAATCGTATTAAAAATAAAGGAGAACAAGCATGCCTAACATTAAATCTGCAAAGAAAAGAGTTGATCTTAATGAAAAAAATAGAGCAGTTAACAAGTCTTATAAATCTGAACTTGCAACAGCAATGAAAAAATATGTTAAAACTGTTGAAGCTGGAGATAAAGAACTTGCAACAAAATTGTTGCCTGAAACATTTGCAATTCTTGATAAAAACGTTGCAAGAAACCTTATCCATAAAAATAAGGCAGACAGAAAGAAAGCTGAATTCAATAAAATGCTTCAAAACATGACAGCTGCTCAGCCAAAGAAAGCTGAAGAACCAAAAAAAGCTGCAAAAGTTGAAGAAGTTAAAGCAGAAGAAAAAGCTGAACCAGCAAAGAAAACAACAACAAGAAAAACTGCAACTAAAAAGACAACTGCTGAAGAAGCTGAAAAACCAGCAAAGAAAACAACTGCAAGAAAAACTGAAACTAAAAAAGCTGAATAGTTCTTTTTTAAGCACTCGATCATTCGAGTGCATTTTTTTTTGCACGTTTTCCCCAGTCTAAAAAAAACACAAATAATTTCCAAATAAAAAAGACACAATTTTTAATATTGTGTCTTTATTTTTTAATCATCATTTTCATCATTTTCATCATTATTATCAGTGTCATCTTTCAACTTTTGATCGATAAGTTCACTGATCTCTTTCGAATCATCACCAATGTTCTCTGCAATTTTTATAACAATTTTGTCAAGATTATTATCATTTAAAGTCTTTTTGCTTTTGTTTTGAAGAACATGGAAGATTAAAATGTAAACAAAACACATTGCAGCGAAAACTAAAATTGTAACAAACACGGCAAGTTTTTCGTTTTTATAAATTCCATAGAACTCTTCAGAACCGTTATTTTTCTCCATTTCTGAAACAAAACTATCATCAGTCAAAAACGCTTTAACCCCCGCATAAACATTTGCAAGGTTTTTGGAAAATCCTGGACAAGATTCAATTATATAGTCATATGTGTCATCACCAGTATATGTAACATTATTTTTGTTTTCATATTCTTTAATGCCTGGTGTTATAAAATTTTCATAGAACCCACTGAAAAAGTTAATTATATTAATGTTTCTTTCCATGAAAAGTGCATGTTCCCCATCAATCCCAATATGCGAATATTCAAGCCCATTCATGCTTGAATCTGATGTGTGAAGAACATTTTTAACTTGCAAAGCCTTAAAACCATCAAAGTTTGAAAGAACATTTTTTGCATATTTAAATTGTGAGTTTTCAAATTCGTTCACATAGAAATAGTTATATTGCCCCACACCTATTCTTTCAAGATTTATCATTGCTAAAATATTCTTAGCATCGACATCAGAAACACCTTTCATATATTCTTTTGCACCCGCAAAACTATTGTTGCTTGCACCAAAGAACACAATTTCAAGAGTGAAGCCCAAATCATCAATTCTGTCAAGAGCTTTTGCCAAACAAAGAATTGTTGCAACACTTGACGCATTTTCACTTATGCCATCACTAATATTAACAATTTTTCCAGTTTCACCATCTCTTTTTGCAAACATTGATAGTGGAGCCGAATCATAGTGTGCACTTAAAACCACTTTTTTCTTTGAAGCAGTTTCTGTTTTCTTTTGAAAAATGATATTTTGTGATGTTTTTGTCATTCCATCAATATCAGACTGAAACTCAAAAGATTGCACTCCATCTTTCGTTGACTGATTTTCAACAGGCTTAAAACTCGACAACATTGACATTTTTGCTTTTAAATAGTTGGCACTGTTATATTCTGCCTTGCTTCCAGGAACACGATATTTTCTTGATTTGTCTGATTGTCCATATTCAACAAACTGTTTTATTTCATCTAAAATTTCAGTTTCAATGACACTTTCACCTTCAGCTGTAGCAATGTTATTTATTTTAACAAATGAAAGCCCCAAAATCATGACTACAAAAGCAAAGAGACATGCTAAAATTTTTCTTATTTTTCTCATAGCACACCCCACCACAAAATTATAATTTCAAAAACTTCATAAATCACAACAGGAAAAGCTAATGTCTTGAACACAAATTGTCCAACAAGAGGCTCAACATATTGTTTGTTTAAATCAAAATAAAGGCAAACAACCAAAAGCATGTTCATTGCCATTTCAAAAATGCATGAATATATTGCAAAATATGGAAAGAAAAATCTAATGTTAAACACAAAACCCAGAACAATGTTTCGAATAATATACCAAAATCTGAATTTATTTTTCAAAACGTCTTTAGGAATCATGAATGAATAGATGGAAAATCCAAGACAAAAACGATAAACAAAGAATAGAAGCTCAAAAATAAGATAGTCAAACACACCTTTAATAAGCACATTTCCAAACATATAAGCTTCAAGCGATGTTAATGGGTTCAAAAATCGCACAGCAGAGTTAATGTCTGTCATTGTTGTATAGAAATTGAGCCACACAAAGGACAACAACAAAAACACTGGCAATATAATTGCTAGCACACTTTGTTTCTTTTTTTCCTTTGCAAAAGGTAAATTTGATATATAAGTTGGCATTTTATCTCCTGATTTTTAGTATGTTCAAAATAACTTGATACATTGCAATATCTTCTTTAATTTTTCCCATTTTAATGTTTCGGTCTGCATCATAGAGCATGTCCACAATCTTTTTAAGACTTCTTGGCGAGAATACCTTTGCTTGTGATTTCACCATTTTTACTGCATATTCTTTAACCCCAAGAAGTGAAGCAAGCTCGCTGTCTGTTTTGTCTTTATTTATCGCAACATATAAAACACGTCTATAGTTATTGTAAAGCGGTGTTAAAATTGAAAAGCCACCCTTTTTGTCATTTGAAAGAGTTTCTGCAAGGTCAAGAGCTTTAAATTTATCATTTTTTGCAATAAATTCAGCAAGCTCAAAAACTTGATATTCTTTGTCTTCAACAACAAGTTTTTTAACCATGTCAACTGAAATTTCCTTTCCATCTGCAAAACTGATAAGTTTGTCAGACTCGCCAGAAATTCTTGCCATGTCATTGTTGCAAAACAATATTAATGTTTCAATTGCTTCTTTTGAAATTTTTGCACCATTTTTCTCAAATTTCACCTTCAAGGTTTGAGCCAAAACATCTGCACCAAGTTTATCGCAATCAACCGAACAAATCAGGCTTAAATATGGCTTTAAAGCATCGGATTGATCAATGCTGAAGAAGAT
>USJH01000064.1 GCA_900554955.1 uncultured Clostridia bacterium
AAAAAATATGCAGAAATTGTAACACCACTCAAACACATCACTCCACACAAACTCCGTTCAACATATGGCACAGAGCTATATCGTCAAACTGGTGACATTTACATTGTTGCCGACGTTCTTGGTCACCGTGACGTTAACACAACCAAAAAACACTATGCCGCAATCACCGAAGACATTCGTAAAAAAGCTGCTGATAAGGTTCACCTTAGAGAAGAGTAATTGCAAGTTGATTATATAAAAGTTTTTAAACAATTTTGTTGCCTCACAATATAAAAACAAGCCAAATTTTTGACTTGTTTTTTATTTATTATTTTTGAAAAAATTATATGCATTGTTATAGAATATATCTTCAATTGTTTCTGAATCATACCCCATGAAACGAAGTCTGTCTTCAAGAAGTGAAAGTGACGAATAATTAGCAAGATATTTTGGAAGCTTTTTTGTTCCGAAAAAATCTGTTCCAAGCGCGCAAAACTCTTTGCCGAAACGAGAAATAACATAGTCAATGTTTTTTGCAACATCACCCACTGTTGCCTTTTTCACATTCGTTAAAAAGTCAGACACTAAACACACACCAACAAGCCCACCCGACTCTTTTATCATTTGAAGTTGATAGTCTTTAAGATTTCTGCAATGACTTTTTATACTATAACATGCAGTGTGCGAACAAAGAATTGGCTTTTGAGTTATTTTTGCAAAACTCATGAAACTTTTTTCAGACAAGTGTGCTGTGTCAACAAAAATATGGTTTTGTTCCAAAGTTTCCACGGTTTCAACCCCAAATATGGTCATATCACCGCCATCATGTGCCCCACCTGCCAAATTATTGTTGAAATTCCATGTCAAGGTTACAGATGCCGGATTTGCGTTGATAACTCTTTGCAAATTATATTTAGATAAAAAATGTAAATCTTCAACCGAGAGCAAAAGATTTGGAATCTTCGCATTTTCATTATCGTTGCATTTTCCTATAAAATCATGTGCACTTTCAATTGTTTCAAGTGCTTTTTCAGCATTCATTTTGCTTGTCCAAACAGCAGAAACAATATTTTCAGCTGGCTTTGTTTTTGAGCTTTTCAAAATTTTTTCTTTTGCCCCTTCCTTTTTTATTTCTGTGAAAAAATCATTATGCAAATCAAATATTTTCATATTCAAAATTATGCCCAAACAATCCTTTTTATTACATTTTTATTCATCAACGATGAACAAAAATTCACAAAAAGGAAATAAAAAATAAAAGTGAAAAATGAAAAGTTATGGATGAATAATCAAAAAAGAAAAAACTCAGGCAGGAGTTTGATTTTCATAGCCTAGCATAGAAACTAAGAATACACGTTGAAAGTTAAATGAACATAAGGCGAAGTTTGTGCCTTGTGCTAGGCACAAAAAAATTCCAGATGGGAGTTTAACTTTAACTCATCCAAACAAAATTTATAAATATCAAATTTTAATAAATTTTTATCACATTTAATTCTTTCTTAATTTGGAAACGGAAAGAAGCAGGTTAACTTTTATTTTTGAGATAAAAACCCCAAAACAGGGTTCCCGATTGTATCTTGTGTTACATCGGGGTTCTTGTTCGGGGTTTTTAGCCAAAAAGATAAGTAAAGGTTCGGAAAAATAATGGGGTCCCCGCAAAATTTCAATGAAGTTTTGTGGGGAGAGTCGAAACTATGTAAAAAATGAAGTTTTTTAGCTTTTGCTAAAAACGAATTAATAACATGAGTTTCGACGAGGTTCGGCAGAGAGCCGGAAAATATTAGGTCGCAGTTGCTGAAGCACGAGTTTCACGAATAATATTAACCTTAATTTGTCCTGGATATTCAAGTTCAGATTCAATTTTCTTTGCAATTTCATTTGCAAGAACAACCATTCCGCTATCATCAACAACTTCAGGTTTAACAGCAATTCTAATTTCACGACCAGCTTGAATTGCATATGATGTTTGAACACCTTTAAATGAATTTGCAATCTCTTCAAGCTTCTCAAGACGTTTAACATAGGCATCAAGAGATTCTCTTCTTGCACCTGGACGGCTTGATGAAATCGCATCGGCAACTTGAACCAAAATTGCTTCAAGCGAATGATATTCAACACCACCATGATGAGCTTCGATGCAGTGAATTACTTCTGGGCTTTCTTTATATTTCTTAGCAACTTCAACACCAATTGAAACGTGAGTTCCCTCCATTTCAAAGTCAAGAGCTTTTCCAATGTCATGAAGAAGTCCTCCACGTTTTGCAATTTGAACATCTGCACCAAGTTCGCCAGCAAGAGCTCCGGCAATATATGCAGTTTCAAGGCTATGTTTAAGAACGTTTTGACCATATGAAGTTCTATATTTCAAACGGCCAAGAATTTTAATAAGTTCTGGGTGAAGATTGAAAATTCCAGCTTCAAATGTTGCGTTTTCACCAGCTTCTTTAATTGTTTTTTCAATGTCTTTTTTAACTTTTTCAACAATGTCTTCAACACGTGTTGGGTGAATTCTGCCATCAGTGATAAGTTTTTCAAGAGTTAAACGTGCAACTTCTCTTCGAATTGGATCGAAACTTGAAAGAATGATTGCTTCTGGAGTGTCGTCAATAATAAGATCAACACCGGTTGCAGCTTCAATTGCACGAATGTTTCTTCCTTCACGACCAATGATTCTTCCTTTCATTTCGTCATTTGGAAGAGCAACAGATGTTACAGTAACTTCACTTGTTTGGTCTGTTGCACATTTCTGAATTGCAAGAGTAACGATTTCTCTTGCCTTTTTCTCGCCTTCTTCACGAGCCTGATTTTCAATGTCACGAACAATCACACCCGCATCTTTTCTTGCTTCATCTTCAATTGATGCAACAAGTTCGGCTTTTGCATTTTCTTTTGAAAGACCAGAAACACGTTCAAGTTCTTTTGAAATTGATTCTGCCTTCTTTTCAAGTTCTTTTTCTTGATTTAAAAGTTCATTTTTTTGATTTTCAATTTGCGCCTTAATGTCTTCTGCAGATTGAATTTTTTTGTCTAATAAGTCTTCTTTACGGTCAAGAGCTTCTTCTCTTTGAACAAGTCTATTTTCCATTCTTTGGACTTCGGCTCTGCGTTCACGAATGTCATTATCGTTTTCATTTTTAAGTTTCAAAGCTTCTTCTTTTGCTTCCAAAAGAGCTTCTTTTTTCATGCTTGAAGCTTCGGCTTTCGCATCTTCAACAAGCTTTTTTGCTTGGTTTTGAGCATCACCCATACGCTTTTTTTGAACAGCATTGAAAATGAAAAATCCAACAACAATTCCAACAGCAAGAGCTCCGATAGACGCACCAATAATAGCACCTACCATTTTTGTTTCCCCCTGTTTTATTAAATTGTTATATTTCAATTTAGGCAACAACAAAATGCCTAAAAATTCAAATAACTTTTCATGGAAATAAAATCCCATACATTCATATTAACACACCTAAAAAACCATTGTCAAGCAATAAAAAAGAAGCCAAAAAACATTTGTCTTCTTTTTTTAAAATTATTTTGCACTGTTTTTAACAGCTTCTTTAACTTTTGCTTCAATTTCAGCATAAACATCTGGATTGTTTGCAAGGAAACCTTTTGTGTTTTCTTTTCCTTGACCAATTTTTTCACCATTATAACTGAACCATGCACCGCTCTTTTGAACAATGTCATATTCAACAGCCATGTCAAGAAGGCAACCTTCTTTTGAAATTCCATAGCCAAAGATAATGTCAAATTCTGCAGTTTTGAAAGGAGGAGCCATTTTGTTTTTAACAACTTTAACCTTTGTTCTTGCACCAACACTTTGATCGCCATCTTTAATAACTTCGCCCTTTCTAACGTCAAGACGAATGCTTGAATAGAATTTCAAAGCTTTTCCACCAGGAGTTGTTTCAGGGTTTCCAAACATTACGCCAACTTTTTCACGAAGTTGGTTAATGAATATAACACAAGTTTTTGTTTTAGATGTGATTCCGGCAAGTTTACGAAGTGCTTGGCTCATGAGTCTTGCTTGAAGACCAACATGACTGTCACCCATTTCACCATCAATTTCAGCTTTTGGAGTTAAAGCCGCAACAGAGTCGATAACGACAATATCAACCGAGCCACTTCTAACCAAACTTTCACAAATTTCAAGACCTTGTTCACCAGTATCTGGTTGTGAAACATAAAGGTTTTTAATGTCAACCCCAAGACGAGCTGCATAGGTTGGATCAAGAGCATGCTCAGCATCAATGAAAGCTGCTGTTCCACCAAGTTTTTGTGCTTCAGCGATAATGTGCAAAGAAACAGTTGTTTTACCACTTGATTCTGGTCCATATATTTCATTTTCCCACGAGGAGGCCCACCAATTCCAAGTGCCATATCAAGAGTTAAACAGCCAGTTGGAATTACTTCTACTTGTTGTTCAGGTGCATCACCAAGTTTCATGATTGCGCCTTTACCAAATTGTTTTTCAATTTGAGCAATGGTTTGCTCTAATGCTTTTTCCTTTTCGTTCATAGCCTTTTTCCTTTATTTTAAAATATTTATAAGTTTGAAGCAAATTGACTTTGCAACCTGATTCATGAAATCACGTTTTGTTCCGCCATTTCTTTCAATTCACACCATGAGTTGTTCCAATAGCTACATATGAAATTGCATTACCATTATAATACAATTCGTTGCCATCTGCAAGAGTTGAAAGCGAAACAATATATAAATCTGCTGGGATTCTTGCACGAATGTGTGAGGCAATATCAAAAGCAATTTCTCCACAAATTCCACGATTCGCAGTAAGTTTGAAAGGATTTAAATCAAAATGGTCGATCATTTGTTTTAATGACGGCAAAACATATGATGCTTTAATGTGTTTTTCAGCACCATCAAAGGTCATAAGGTTTTGAGTGATAATTCCACCAGTTCCCTGTTCTGCCAAACAAAGTGTGAGATTTTTGACCGAAATAAACTCATAAAGACGTTCATAAAGGCTGATGTCACTGTCTGCATAAATATATTTGGAAAATGCATTCACGAATAAAGAAAGTGCCTTTTGAAACTCATTGTCGTCAACCTTTGTTTCAAGAGTTACAAATGCATCGTTATATTTTTCTTTAATAAACAGTGAAACCTTTCTGTGGTCATATTCAAGCAACTGATTTTGCTTTACAATCTCATCTTTTGAAAGACCATAAAGTTTTAAAATTTGACTTTTCATGTCCTATCCTTCTATTTTTTCTCTTTCTTTTTTATTTTCAAGTTCTTTAAGTGATTTAATTGCTTTAACACTATAGTTCACAAGTGAAACAACAGCAAGAATTGTTCCAACAACCATGAGTGCAAGTCCGAAGCAACGGATATATTCAATTGGCATTGCTCCAATTTTTGCACTTTCGCCACCACTAAGGCAAGCAGCAAGTCCAACATAAAGCATCAAAACCATTGAAGCGACATCAAGGAAAAATGATTTAACTTTTCCGAAAATGTCAGCAGCAATAACAATATTTTTGTTTGCAGCAACCATTCTGATTCCAGAAATCACAGTGTCACGAAGAACAACAATCAAAACAATTGTAACGGCAAGCCATGTTACAGTAACATTTCTTGTTGCAAGCAAAACCAAGATCATTGCAGAAGTTGTGATTGCTTTATCTGCAATTTGATCCATAAATTTACCAAAATCGGTAATTTGATTATATTTTCTTGCAATATAGCCGTCCAAAAAGTCTGTA
>USJH01000065.1 GCA_900554955.1 uncultured Clostridia bacterium
TCTTAAAGAAAATCAACAAAACCTTATTGATAAACAACAAGATTTGCAGAACAAAAATGCTCTTATTAATAAGACATTAGATGATAAAAAAATTGATTATCATGCAAAATTATCTCGTGCGAAAGTTCTTCAAGAAATGCAAGAAGACAATGAAGGATATATCATTTCCGTTAAACGTTTGCTTGAACAATCTAAAACAAACTCAACTCTTGGCGGTATGATTGTTGGTGTTGTTGCAAAGCTTATGAAAGTTCCTGAGAAACTTGAAACAGCAATTGAAATGGCACTTGGTGCATCAGTTCAAAATATTGTTACAAAAAATGAAGAAGATGCGAAATATATTGTTAACTATTTGAAGCAAAATCGATATGGAAGAGCAACATTCTTGCCAATTTCAAGTGTTAAAGAACGCAGTGTTCCAGATTTTGTGAAGGCAAAACTTAACACTCGTGGGGTTCTTGGAATTGCAAATGAACTTATTTCATATGACAAGAAGCTTGATCCAATTTTTAAGCACTTGCTTGGTGGAACTGTCATTGTTGACAATCTTGACAATGCAGTTGAAATTGCTCGTGCAACATCATATTCAACAAAACTTGTAACACTTGATGGAGATATTATCAATCCTCAAGGTTCCATTTCTGGTGGATCTAAAAAGGAAAACACAACAAACCTTATTGGCCGTGAACGTGAAATTGAAGATCTTAATAAGTCGCTTGAAATTGAAAAAGAAGAAGTTCGTGTTCTTCTTGAAAAACAACAAAAATGTGTTGCACTTATTGGTGAAACCAATGATAAACTTATTAAAGTTGGTGAACAAATTCACGAAAAAGAAGTTGAAAGTGCAAAACAAACTGAGAATATTTATCGTTTGGAAGACACAATTTCAGCAAACGAACGTGAAAAACGATCAACTGATTTTTCACTTGAAACAATTCTTGATCGTCTTGATGCTTTGGAAACCGCTCTTGCAAGAGTTGCTTCTGAAGAAAAAGAAATGACAGACAAGAAAGAAGAAGCAAGTGAAACTAAGCGTAAAGAAAACAGCCGTTTTGATCTTTTAAGAAAGCAACGTGAAACACTTTATGACAACTTGACAGAACTTAAAGTTAAAATTGCTTCTGGAACAACAAACAAATCTTCTCTTGAAAACGAAATTGAACGTTTTGAAACACAAATTGCAGACAGTAATGTTAGATCTCGTGAAAACAAACTTGAATATCAAAAACAACTTACACTTATCAGCGAACTTCAAGAATCTTTAAATGCTTTGATGCAAGAATCTGCATATAAAGGCAACATGGAAGAACTTCGCTCAGTTCGTGATAAACTTGCAAATCTTGATCAGGTTAAAGTTCAAATGCAGGTTGAAATGAATGAAGCAGACCAAAAGAAAATGTCTCTTTCAACAGAAATTCAACGTGCGAGTGACAAAAAGACAAAAGAAGAAATGAATCTTGCAAAAATCGACACAGACATTGAAACAATGCAAGAACGTGTTTGGGAAGAATATAATATGACCTATGCAAATGCTGCTGAGTTTAAACTTCAAGACTTTAATCTTTCTGAAGGTTTGGCAGAATCTGCAAAAATCAAAAAACAAATTTCTGCTCTTGGCTATGTTAACGTTGCAGCAATTGAAGAACTTAAAGAAGTTACATCTCGATATGAAGACCTTACAACACAACGTGATGATTTGAAAAATGCAGAAAATGATTTGCTTAAAATCATTAAAGAACTTACAACTGAAATGGAATCTAAGTTTAAAACTCAATTTGATCAAATCAACACTAACTTCCAAAAAACATTCAGAGAGCTGTTTGGCGGTGGACGTGCAGAACTTCGTCTTGACCAAACTGAAGAAGCAAGTCTTCTTGAATGCGGAATTGATATTATTGCAGAGCCACCTGGAAAGAAACTTCAAAGCATTACATTGCTTTCTGGTGGTGAAAAAGCTCTTACTGCTGTTGCAATTTTATTTGCAATTTTGAAACTTCGTCCAATGCCATTCTGTGTGCTTGACGAAATTGAAGCTGCTCTTGACGATGCAAACGTTGAACGTTTTGCTAAATATCTCAAGAATTTCAGCTCTGATACACAATTTATTGTTATCACTCACAGAAAACCAACAATGGAACTTGCCGATTGTCTCTATGGTGTAACCATGGAAGAAAAGGGTGTTTCTAAAATGGTTTCTGTAAAACTTAGCGATGCTGTTAAAAACTCAACTGAAGGAGTATAAAATGGGATTTTGGTCTAGACTTTTTGAAGGAATGAAGAAAACAAAAAAATCATTTTCTGAGAAATTGAAATATATTTTTACAGGAAATGATATTGATGAAGATTTCTTTGAAGAACTTGAATTTTGTCTTATTTCTGCTGATATTGGTGCAGAAACAACTGAATATATCTTAGATGAAATCAGAAAGGAAGCGAAGAAACGCAAACTTAAAACAACTGATCAATGCAAAGATCTTTTAAAAGAAACAATGCAATCTATTCTGGACAAAAATGTTCCTGAGCAAATGAACTATCCTTGTGTCATTATGGTTCTTGGAGTCAATGGCGTTGGAAAAACAACAACACTTGGAAAACTTGCAAAAAGATTTACCGATCAAGGAAAAAAGGTTGTTCTTGCTGCTGCTGACACTTTCCGTGCGGCAGCTTCTGATCAACTTGAAGTTTGGGCAAATCGTGCAAAAGTTAAAATTGTAACAAACGACCAAGGTGCGGATCCTGGAGCAGTTGTATATGACAGCATTCAAGCAGCGAAAGCAAGAAATGCAGATGTTTTGCTTATCGACACTGCTGGAAGACTTCACAATAAAGTTAACCTTATGGAAGAATTGAAGAAAATTTCAAGAGTTGTTCAAAAAGAATATCCAGAAGCAGAATATCACAAAATGATCATTATTGATGGAACAACCGGACAAAATTCATTAAGCCAAGTTGAACTTTTTGATGAAGCTGTCGGACTTACTGATGTGACTGTAACAAAACTTGATGGAACAAGCAAGGGCGGATTTTTGGTTGCGCTTGCAAATAATTTTGATGTCCAAATTCGATATGTTGGGGTTGGAGAGTCGGCAGATGATCTTATCGATTTTGACAGTAAAGAGTTTGTTGACTCGATAATTGAATAAATTTTGCTTGTTTTTTCTGGCTTTTTATGAAAAATTTGATAAAAAACCATAAAATAACATAAAAAGCCATAAAAGATATTGACAAAATAAATATAAAAAGTTATACTTGTAAAGTAAATTAACTTTACATAAACTAAATTAAGGTAATTTATGGAAAAAGATATTGAAAGCAGTTTACTTCTTGATTTCTATGGCAATCTGTTGACTGAGAAACAAAAAGAAGTTATGAATCTTTACATCGAATGTGACACGAGCCTTTCAGAGATTGCGTCAATCATTGGTTCGTCACGTCAAGCGGTGTATGATATGATTAAAGTTTCTGAAAAATCGCTTAATGATTTCGAAAATAAACTTGGCTGTGTGAAAAAATATCTTGAAAATCGAAATGATTTGATTGAATGTGAAAATCTTCTTGAAGAAATTCAAAAACAATCAGATATTAAGACACTTGACAAAGTGATTGAGAAAGTGCAAAAAGTTCTTAAAAATCAATAAGGAGAGAGAAAAATGGGAATGTTTGGAAGTCTTAGTGAAAGATTAAATCATATCTTTTCTAAACTTACAAAGCGTGGAAAGCTTACTGAACTTGAAATCAAGCAAGCAATGCGTGAAGTTCGTGTTGCTCTTCTTGAAGCCGATGTCAACTTTGTTGTTGCGAAAGACTTTATCAATAAAGTAAGTGAAAAAGCTGTTGGTGAAACAATTCTAAACAGCCTTACACCAGGACAGCAAGTTATCAAAATTGTAAATGAAGAACTTATTGCTTTAATGGGAAGCACTTCTTCAAAACTTGAAGTTTCGGCAGCTCCGCCAACAGTTATAATGATGTGCGGTTTGCAAGGTGCCGGAAAAACCACAATGTGTGGTAAGCTTGGCTATATGCTTAAAAAGCAAGGCAAAAAGCCGTTGCTTGTTGCTTGCGATATTTATCGTCCAGCAGCGATCAGTCAACTTCGAATTGTTGCTAAAAATGCGGGTGTTGATTTCTTTGAAAAAGGAACAATTAAACCTGAAAAAATTGCACTTGAAGCAATTGCACATGCAAAAAAGATGGGGCTTGACACTGTAATTATTGATACAGCTGGTCGTCTTCAAATTAATGAAGAACTTATGAACGAGCTTGTTGACATTAAAAAAGCAGTTTCACCAACAGAAATTTTGCTTACTGTTGATGCAATGACTGGTCAAGAGGCCGTAAACGTTGCAAAAGAATTTGATGAAAAACTCAATATCACTGGAACAATTTTGACAAAACTTGATGGTGATACTCGTGGTGGTGCAGCTCTTTCAATTAAGGCTGTAACAGGAAAACCAATCAAATTTTGCGGAACTGGTGAAAAAATCGGTGATCTTGAACCATTTTATCCAGATCGAATGGCTTCTCGAATTCTTGGAATGGGCGATGTGTTAACACTTATTGAAAAAGCTCAAGCTAACATGGACGAAGCACAAATGAAGAAGCTTGAAGAAAACATCAGAAAAAACACATTCACATTTGATGATTTCTTGCTTCAATTTGAGCAACTTTCAAAAATGGGAAATCTTGGTGATCTAATTTCAATGATTCCTGGATTTGCTGGAAAAATTCGCCCTGAAGACATTGATGAAAGTAACATTAAAGCGTATAAAGCAATCATTCAGTCAATGACTCCGAAAGAAAGAGTTAACCCAGACCTTATCAAGGCCAGTCAAAGAAAACGAATTGCAAAAGGAAGTGGAACTTCAATTCAGCAAGTAAACCAACTTATCAAGCAATTTGAGCAAACAAAACTTATGATGAAAAATCAAAATAACCCACGTCTTCAAAGAATGATGATGGGCAGAAGATTTTAATATAAACCAAGCAGGTTTGCTTGTGGATATATAATTTTAACAGGAGGATAAAGAATTATGGCAGTTAAAATGAGACTTACAAGACTTGGAGATAAAAAATCACCATTTTATCGTATTGTCGTTGCTGATTCAAGAAAAGCAAGAGATGGAGAATATGTAGACCTTGTTGGAACATACAATCCACTAGTTAGCGAAAACGATGTTAACATTGATCTTGAAAAAGCAAAAAAATGGCTTGCTAATGGTGCTCAACCAACCGACACTGTAAAAACTCTTCTTCAAAGAGTTGGAGCAATCGAAGCAAAGAAACCAGCACAAAAGAAAGCAACAAAAAAAGCTACACCAAAAGCAGAATAATAGCGAGGTAAACCATGAAAGAGCTTTTAGACTATATCGTGAAACAAATTGTTTCAAAACCAGAAGAAGTTGAAATTTCTGAAACTGTTTCTGGAAACAATATTGACCTTGTTGTTAAAGTTGCCGAAGAAGATCTTGGAGCTGTTATTGGTAAAAGTGGCAAAGTTGCAAACTCTATCAGAAACGTTGTGAGAACAAGTGCAAAGAAAATTAACAAACGTGTTAATATTAAATTTATGTAAGAAGCATAAAATGAAATGATGGCTTTAGGCTGTCATTTTTTTATGCATTTTTTATTAATGGCATATTGTGTCTTATTGATTGATAATATTTTCGATATA
>USJH01000066.1 GCA_900554955.1 uncultured Clostridia bacterium
AAAAGATATTCCTTTAAAATTTTCTGATAAAGAGATTCAACATTTCTATGTTGATATGAAGCATCAACAAATATGCATTTTTGACTATAAAAACAGTACACTTTGGCTTACAAAATTTAACGACTTAAAATCTTATCAGATAATAAAAAATAATAAAATAGTCGTAGATAGCAATGTTAAAGAAAACAATGTATTCGATATTTATTCTTTAAACAAAGATGACTCATGTTCCGATTTAAGGCTTTTACTACATATTGCTAAAAACGGGGTTATTCATACTGTAACTTATTATTTTTTAATCAACCCATTTAATAAAGATAATTATGCAACACACAGGCTCCAAGAATCTTCAGATAAATTTTTATCAATTGTTAATTCAATAGAGAACTTTACAAGTTTTTTCATGTATTTACTTTCTTTTAAAATTAACTCCAATAATAATGTTTTGTGAGGTGTTGAATAATGTTAGAATATGTTTTAACTATATTTTTTGGAGGTCTTGGATATTATAGATTTAAAAAAAATCAAATAGGCTTAGGTCTGTTATACTTATTCACTTTTGGTTTGTTTTTTATTGGTTGGATATTTGATATCAAGGAATGTGAAAAAGAATATTATGATCCATATATGAAAAAACTCCAAGAAAAAAGATTTACAGAAACCAATCTTGAACAAGAAGATTATGACTGGGGAAGTCAATTTAATAATATAGAAATGATTTCATATCTAAAAGATGTTGAACGTTATTATAAAAAATATTCAAAAAATGAAGAACTAAAGACAATTTTAAGAAATTTTGTTAATAAAAAAATCAAATATGGTTTATATCTTGAGTATTATTATCTCAATGACTATTATGGGGATGTTTCAATAAGTGAAGTTTTTTCATCTTATGATTATAGTGTCAAAAACGTCAAAGACTTTTTTAATATTAATTATGTTAATTGTTATGGTTTTGCCCCACCCGCATCAAATACACAGACTTATTTCGACAATTTCTATATCATGGAAAATGAATTTTATGATATGATAAAAAAATCTCTCTATAAAAACGAATACGAAAGAATTATTTGTAATCAATTTATGGAATTTAACAAACTTTTTAACACATTAACAGATGTCGATAAAATAGAAAATTCAAATGCATCAAAAGGCACAATTTTAATAATTATAAATGAACTTTATAAAGAAAAATTAAAAAGTGAGACTGAAAAATTTATTGAAAAATACAATATTAATATTGGTTGCCACAGCATGGAAATTGCAAAACAATTTTTGTCAAATAATTCATTTATAGACACATATGCTCTCGCGGATTATCTAGCAATGATTGACTATGAAAAAACATTATCTTTAACAAATCAGATTTTATCGTATCTTGATGTAATTCATGTATATCAAAACACAATAAATAAAGAAAATTATCTCGCTAGGTTGGCAATCAATGACGATTCAACAGAAATTACAATCGAAGACATTGACATTATGTCTGGCTCTGAATTTGAAAAATATATTGCAAAACTCTTCAAAAGTTATGGCTATAAAACCGAAGTCACGAAAGCAAGTGGCGACCAAGGAATTGATGTTATTGCCGAGAAGAACGGAACAAAATATGCAATCCAAGCAAAATGTTATAACTTCCCTGTCGGAAATCATGCAATCATGGAAGCTGTTGCCGGAGCAAAATATTATGATGCAGACCAAATTATGGTTATCACAAACAACACCTTCACAAAAAGTGCAATTGAACTTGCTCAAAAGAACAATGTTCACCTTTGGGACAGAAAAGTTTTGATTGAAAAAATAAGCGAAGGAATCAACTAAATCAGCAACAAAAAAGAGCAGATGTTTCTGCTCTTTTATTTTGTTAACCTTCAACTTTTTCAGTTTGTGGTTCTTCTTTCTTTTCGGTGATTTTTTCTTGTTTATCTTTCTTTGGAACAATTGCCAAAATTGTGAACACTGCATATGTTACAATTTTTCCAATGTTAACAAAGAAAGTGCACCAACGATAGAATTCATATGCACCAGATGAATATGATGTTCCGCTCATTCCAAAGCAATTGCTATAAATTGCAAGGAATGCTGAAATGCAAGCGAAAATCACTGTTACAAAAAGTGCAAGTTTTGCTTGTTTTTTCACTTCTTCATCTTCTTCTTTCACAAAAACATAGCCACCAACAAGTGCAAATGCAATATATGAAAGATATGCAGAAATCCAAACAAAAAGTTTTTTCCATGTGCTGTTAATCTTTCCGTTCATAATATCTAAATCTCCTTTTTTAAAACTATTTTTATTATATGCATTTGCTCGAAATTTGTCAATATTTAATGGCACAAACATTAATTTGAAAAGTTAAATATAAATAAAATCATGATGCAAAACATTCATGCAAAAATTAAGCTGAATAGTGTCAACAATTTATAAAAACATTGACAAACACACATAATCTTTTTATAATCTTTTTATAAAGGAAGAAATAAGTTTGAAAAGAATCTATCTTGACAATTCTGCAACAACCAAACCAGCAAAAAAGGTTTTAAAAGCAATGAAACCTTATTTTTACCAAGTGTTTGGAAATGAAAGCAGTTCACACTCTTTTGGACGTGATGCAAGTGTTGCAGTTGAAAAAGCAAGAGCACAAGTTGCGAAAACAATCAATGCAAACACTTCAAACATCTATTTCACTTCTTCTGGAAGCGAATCAAACTCTTTTGCAATTGTTGGTCTTGCAAAAGCAAACCAAGAAAAAGGCAAACACATTATCACAAGCAAAATTGAACATGATTCAATTTTAAATGCTTGCAAATCTCTTGAAGAAGAAGGATTCACTGTCACCTATCTTGCACCAAACAATCTTGGTGAAATTGAACCAGAAACTCTTGAAAAAGCAATGACAACTGACACAATTTTGGTTTCAATCATGACCGTTAACAACGAAATTGGAACAATAAATAACATTAAAGAACTTGCTCGCATTGCACATTCTCATGGTGCACTTTTCCACACTGATGCTGTTCAAGCCTATGGCATTTTAAATCTTGACACAAAAGAACTTGATGTTGATGCTCTTTCTGCATCAGGACACAAAATTTACGGTCCAAAAGGCTCTGCATTTTTGTTTGTTAAAGGTTCTATAAAGATTAAAAACATCATCTTCGGTGGAAATCAAGAATTCGGAAAACGTGGCGGAACAGCAAACACCGCTTGCATTGTCGGGCTTGGTGAAGCAGCAGAAATTGCATCTCAAAACATCGAGAAAAACACAAAAATTCTTGCAACTCTTCGCACCTATTTGATTGAAAAATTGAAAGAAAATTTCGGTGACAAAATCATCATTAATGGAAACCAGGAAAATTGCACACCGGCAATTGTGAGTGTGTCGTTTAAAAATGTTGATGCAAACATTGTTCTCATTTCTCTTGACCGAAACGGAATTGCGGTTTCTCGTGGTTCTGCATGCACCGCCGGAAGCAGTGAGCCAAGCTATGTTATCTCTGCAATTGGAAAAGAAGAATATGCATCTAAAACTGTTCGCTTTTCGCTTTCAGTTCACACAACAAAAAAAGAAATTGACAAAGCGATTTTCGAACTTAAAAAAATTGTAAAATAGAAGGATAAAAATGAAAAAGAAAGAAACCATTGTCGTTGGAATGAGCGGTGGTGTTGACAGCAGCATTGTTGCCCTTAAACTTAAAAAACAAGGCTATAATGTTATCGGGCTTTTCATGAAAAACTGGGAAGAAAACACCGACACTGGACACTGCACAAGCGAACAAGACTTTGAAGATGTTAAAAAGGTTTGCACCAAACTTGACATTCCATATTATTCAGTAAACTTTTCAAAAGAATATATGGACAGAGTGTTTTCCTATTTCCTTGACGAATATAAAAAAGGAAGAACCCCAAACCCAGACGTTCTTTGCAATCGTGAAATTAAGTTTGGACCATTTCTTGAATATGCAAAAAGCCTTGGCGCAGACTATATTGCAACTGGACACTATGCACAAGTTGAAAGAAAAAATGGTCTTGTATATTTGAAAAAAGCAGTTGATGACAACAAAGACCAAACCTATTTTTTAAACCAATTAAATCAAGACCAACTTGGCTTTACTCTATTCCCTATTGGCGACATGAAAAAACCAGACCTTCGTGCACTTGCTGAAAAATATGACCTTTCAACAGCACACAAAAAAGACAGCACCGGCATTTGCTTTATTGGTGAAAGAAACTTTAAAAACTTTTTGAAAGAATTTTTGCCTGCAAAACCTGGAAAAATTGTAGATATTGACACCGGAAATGAAATTGGAACTCATGACGGGCTTATGTATTATACAATTGGTCAACGTCGTGGCCTTGGAATTGGTGGCGGATTCAGTGAAAATAACGGACGTTGGTTTGTTGTTAAAAAAGACATTGAAAAAAACATTCTATATGTTTGTTGCGGTCTTGAAGATTGCCTTTACTCTTCTGGACTTATAACTTATAAAGTAAACTGGATTCCAAAAGAGCCAGACAAAAAAGAATTTGATTGCACAGCAAAATTCCGCTATCGCCAACCAGACCAAAAAGTTCATGTGAAAATTGAAGAAGACAAAATAACCGTAACTTTTGCTGAAAAACAAAAAGCAATAACCGAAGGTCAATGGGTCGTTTTCTATGATGGTGAATATTGCCTTGGTGGCGGAATCATCGAAGAAAAGTTTTAACTCTTCCCCACCAATCATAAATAATCAAAAAACGATACATGCATAACCTTTCAAATAAAAATATGCAAACAAAAACAGCGAATTTCTTCGCTGTTTTTTATATATTTGCATAAATGACTGTCTGGGGAATTTTGCTAATTTTGACATATATGTGTGAAGGTCACCCTAAAAGAGTGGTTTTTCCATATTGCATGGTATCTCAATATTCAAAAGTTTTAAAATTGTTGGGGCAACATTGGCAAGTTTGCCGTTCGAAATAAGTTTCGCATTTTTATGCTTATCTGAAACAAGCCAAAGTGGAACAGGGTTTGTTGAGTGTGCAGTTGAAACTTTACCATTTGGCAAAATCATTTCTTCTGCGTTTCCATGGTCGGCAGTTATAATTGCATCTCCACCGCATTCAAGTGTGTTTTTTGCAATTTCATAGGCACATTTGTCAACAATCTTGATGCACTTTTTAACCGCTTCAAGGTCGCCAGTGTGACCAATCATGTCTGGGTTTGAAAGGTTCACAAGAACAAAATCATATTTTTTACTTTTCACCGCATCACACACAGCTTTTGTAATTTCTTTTGCACGCATTTCTGGAAATTCTGCAAAGTTTTGGACATCGATAGTGTCAATAAGTTTGCGGTCTTCGCCTGGATATGGTTCTTCAATTCCACCATTAAAGAAAAATGTTACATGTGCATATTTTGTTGTTTCACTTGTGTGGAATTGTTTCATTTTGTGATCTGAAATGATTCTTGACAAATTGTCTTCAACTTTTTCAGGTGGAAAAG
>USJH01000067.1 GCA_900554955.1 uncultured Clostridia bacterium
CAAACAGTTCCAAGCTTCAAGTTTTTTGTTCCATGGACACCTTTTTGTGCAAGCTCATATACATCAAGAAGTGGATTGTCAAAATTATAGCCACACTTCTTGCCATAGTAATATAAAAATCCATAGTCAAATTTAACGTTATATCCACTTAAAATGCACCCACGAGTAAACTTATAAAAGTCTGCAAGAACCTGATCATAGGTGTGTGCACCCGCGACATCTTCATCACGAATTCCAGTAAGCGATACAATTTTTTCCGGAATTTTCATTTGCGGATCCACCATGCACATGAACTTGTCCGTAAACTTTCCATCAACAAGTTTGACCGCACCAATCTCGATGATTTTTTCGCCTTCTGCAACATTAAGACCTGTCGTTTCAAGGTCAAACACTACAATTTCTTTCCCTTTGAAATATTCATGAACCGGCTTTTCTTCACCCATTGAAAACAAGTCCGTTTGAGAATAATATACAAGTGGTTCTGGATAAACATAGCGATATTCTTTCGGCTCGCTTTTCCAAACAATTTCTTCTTCGAATTTTTCAGGAAGTGTGCAACGAGAAATGTTTTTAACCCTAAGCGATACCCCACCATTAAACTTGTCTTCTTCAAGTTTTCCAGAAACAATAAGCGGTTCACCTTGTGTTAATGTTGTCATCGCTTCATAGTTATTTTTATTTGCAAAGAAAACACACGAAATGCTTCCAGAAAAGTCTTTAACAGAAAACTTAAAAAACTTTCTTTCATTTTTGTTTTCTTCTTCAGTCTTTTGTTCTCCTTCTACGTTTGCAGTTTCTTCACCATTTTCTGCAGGTTTGTTTTCAAGTTTTTGGTCTTCTTTTTCAGTTTTTTTGTCACCTTTATCGTCATCTTTCGGTTTCTTTTTTGGTGTATATGAGTGTTCTCTTATAAACTCTAGATTTCCACAAAAAACAACGTCTTCACCAACAGTTTTCTTATCTTTAATGTAATATGCCAAATTGTCATTAAGATCACCAACAACACACTCAACATTTGAAACTTCAATTGTTCGATTCTGAGCCGGCGAAACATCTTCTACAACCATGCTTTCAAAAGGAAGGTCAGAAGTTTCTTTTGCAACAATTTTGCTTGTTTGAATATCAAAATCAACAAAGAATGATTCTTTTAAATATGTTTTCAAATTTTCAACAATTTTCTTTGCTTTAATATAGTCTTCTTGACGTTCTTCAAAAGCAATCAATACACTTTTGTTATCACTATCCGCCGAGATAATTTCAAATGTAACAGCTGGGTGATTTTTTGCAAAATATTCTTTAACCTTTGAAACAAGTGCTTCTTTTGTTAAAAAGTTTTTGATGAATTTGAAAGAATAAGAAAAACCAGAAGGCATCACTTCTTTCAGAATTTCTTCACATTCCTTTCTTTTTTCTGGGGACAAAATCACCCCATCTTTATAAAACATTTCAACAAAACAAAGACCAGCAGTCTTTGAAAGTTTTGCCGACTTAAGTTTAAAGTCGAAAACACCGCCCGTCTTATCGTTTAGATATTCGTCTAGTTCTTTACTCATTTTTTATCCTTTATAAAATTAGTTTCATTGCGAAGAAAAAGTGATAAACATCAAGGAACAACACAAGTCCAAGCAAAACGAACAGCCCAACTGTGTGAATAATGTTTTCAATTTTTCTTGGAACAGGTTTGCCACAAATCCACTCGATGATTACAAACACACATCTTGCCCCATCAAGAGCAGGAATTGGCAAAATATTGAAGAGTGCAAGGTTCATTGCAAGCATTGGAAGAAGAAGCAAAAAGTTGTTGAAACCAAGTTTTGAAACTTCGGCAATTTGAGAAATTGCAGTAACTGTTCCGCCAAGTTCTTTAAGAGCTGTTTTACCTGTAAAGATTCCACCAAGAGCTTTCAAAATAAGCCCACAAATATAGAAACAGAATGGCCAAGCTTTCAAGAAGCTTTCGAAAAAGCCATAGGTTGCACGTTGATTATAATAAATGAAACCAACACTGACCTTGCTGTCTGACAACACAATTTTTGCAAGTTTTACAAGGTCTTCGTCCGAATACTCAACATAGCTTTCAACCCCATCGGTTGTAACTTTTTTATAGAATTTTTTTGTTCCAAATGAAAAGTCTTCAAATTCTCCAGTTTCAGCATTTTTAACAGGGGTTACATTTTTAATTTCATCATAAAATTCATCTGTTGAAACCAACACATAGTTGCTTGTTCCTTCGTCAAATTTATAAACCAAATCTTTTACGCCAGTAATGTTTGATGAAAAATAGAAAGCTTCGGTTTTTACCATCTTAACACCAGAAATATCAATTTCTTCAGTCTTGCCTTCACTGTTTTTTCTTTGAACAGTTAAAACAATCTCGTCACCTTCTTTATATTTTGAAAGAAGGTCAGAAATTGTTCGATATGCTTCAAGATGTTTTCCATCAACCGCAACGATAACATCATCTTTTTTCAAAAGTCCGCTGGTATAGTTGATGTTGTTTGGTGAAAAATCTGTAACATGAACAACGCCATATCCATTAACCATCAAGAAAATTGCAGCGGTAATGATCCCGAAAATGAAGTTGAACAAAACCCCAGAAACAAGAACGATAAGCCTTTTCCAAGGGGCCTTGTTGTTGAAAGCATCTTTTGAAGGATTTTCTTCATCTTCCCCTTCAAAGGCACAATATCCACCAAGTGGCAAAAGACGGATTGAAAATACTTCGCCCGTCTTTTTATTTGTTTTTGAATATAGCTTTGGACCAAAACCAATTGAAAATTCATTGATCTTGAAACCAAAAATTTTTCCTGCAATGAAGTGTCCAAACTCATGAACCGTTATAAGCACAAGAAGAACAACAAGTGCAAGCAATATATATAAAACATTTTGCATTTCTAATTTCCCCTTCAATTAAATAATGAACAAAGCAAACAAAACATAAACAAGCGTTCCTGTAAACATTAAGCCATCAACTCTGTCCATAAATCCCCCATGACCTGGAAATATGCTTCCAAAATCTTTGATTCCAACTTTACGTTTATATGCAGATGCAACAAGATCTCCAAATTGAGTGAGAAATGTTCCAAAAACTCCAAGAAGAACAAATGTTGAAATCACTGCACCATTTGAAGATGAAGCAAACACATTTCCAAACCAGCCAAGGTGGACAAAGAATAAATAGCCAAGGCCAGCAGCAAGCATTCCCCCAAGAGCACCAAAAATCATTCCTGAAACACTTTTCTTTGGTGAAATTTCCGGTGCCATTTTTGGACCACGAAGAAGTGATCCAAACAAATATGCAAACACATCTGTCATCATTGAAATTGCAAATGTCATGATAATTCCAACATAGCCAATGTTAAGTCCAAAATGATTGATTCCCATCAAGAACCCAAGAAGCGTTGTTGGATAGATAACAATATACATTGAAAATTTTGTTTGGTTTAAAAGTTTAGAGTTTTGTTCAGTTGGTTCATTCACAGTGTCGCAATGTTTTCTTGCAATTGCATTTTCGATAAGTTCGCTTGCCATTAAGCAAACAAACATTAAAAGTGCAGATGCAATTTGAAGCAAAAGTGCCATTTTAACACTTGTTGAAAAAATGTAAATCACAGCCATTAAAGCTGGATATAAAAACACCAATACTTGTGCAATTTTTCTGTCTGAGAACTTTGATGCAAGCGCCATTTCAACAACACTTCCATAGACAATAACAAGCATGAAAGCATCAAAAAACAATGGTGAAACTTGTCTAAGAGCAATGAACCCAGCAGTTAAAAGCAATATAAAAAATCCTGTAATTGTGCGTTTTAGCATGGTTTTTACCTTCTTTTGATATAATTTTTGCGTTTTTTGCAATTATTAATAATTTAAATTTTACCAAATCTACGTTTTCTTTTTTGATAAACACTGATGCATTCATCAACAGTTTTTGCATCGAAATCTGGCCAATATTTTTTTGGAAAATAGAACTCTGAATATGCACACTGATAAAGCATGAAATTAGAGAGACGTTGTTCTCCACTTGCTCTTACAATCAAGTCTGGATCACATTGACCAGCAGTGTAAAGATATGAAGAAAATGTTTCTTCAGTAACCTTTATTCCTTTTTCAACAAGCTTGTTGATTGCCGACACAATTTCATGCCTTGCCCCATATGCAAGGCAAAGATTTAAAATGTGACTTTTGCAATTTTCAGTTGCCTTTACAATTTCATTGAAAGCAACTTTAACATCGGTTGGAAGCATACTCTCGTCACCAACCAAATGAAGGCGAGCATCACGTTTAATTAAACTTTGTTTAAGTTTGTCTTTCATGTTTACAAACAAGTTGAAAATATAATCCACTTCTGGTTTTGGACGTTTAAAATTTTCCGTTGAAAAACAAAAAATAGAAACAATTTCAACCTTTCTTTCAAAACAACGGTCGATAACTTTTTTGATGGCATCTTTTCCATTTTTGTGACCTTCACACCTTGGAAGCCCACGTTCGGTTGCCCACCTTCCGTTTCCATCTGCAATAAAAGCAATATGTTTTGGAATGTTTTCTTCAGAAAGTTCGATTTTATTTTTCTTTCTAAACCACATAATTAACCCCTTAAATGTCTATTTTAAAATCAGCAATCAAAAGCAAAACATTGGTTTGGTCAACTTTAGATATCTTTACAACCAACATTTCACCAACCTTATTCTTTGGTTTAGAAAACTCTTTAAGTGTCACAATATAGCCACAATTTTCAAGCTCAGTTTTAACCTGATTTGCAGGCAAACCAATATATTTTTCGAAATTCAAGTTTTCCACTATACTTGCATAATGTCCTTTTCTTTTTCAGCAGCAAGAGTGTCAATTTTTGCAATTTCTTTGTCGAGAGTTTTTTGAACGTCTTTTTCATAGCCGGCCATGTCATCTTCACTTATAGAGCCATCTTTTTTAAGCTTCTTAAGTTGTTCCAAAGCGTCTCTTCTTGCGTTTCTGCAAGCAACTTTTGTTTCTTCTGCAATTTTTTTAGTAGATTTAACAAGTTCTTTTCTTCTGTCTTCAGTAAGCATTGGGAAAGAAAGACGAACAACTCTTCCGTCATCTGAAGGGTTAACTCCAAGATCGCTTGCTTGAATTGCTTTGTTAATTTCCTTAACAAGAGATTGATCCCATGGTGAAATTACAATTGTTCTTGCATCTTGAACCATGATGTTTGAAACGTGTGCAAGTGGAGTTTGACTGCCATAATAATCAACAGTAATTCTGTCAAGAACATGTGGGTTTGCTCTTCCTGCTCTGATTGTTAAATATTCACTTTTAAGGTGAGCTGTTGCTTTTTCGAGTTCTTCTTCAAACTCAAGAAAAATTTCATCGATAATTTCGTTATTTTCTGCCATATAATTCTCCTTTATACCATCTTCTATTTTACAAGATTTATAGGTGAAAAAGCAATCAAAATAAAGATTTATTTTCATGCAAAAGGAAAATTATTATATTATATTTATTTTTATT
>USJH01000068.1 GCA_900554955.1 uncultured Clostridia bacterium
AAAAATAAAAAAAATTTTTAAAAAAAAAAACCCCCCAACCTGCCATAAACACATCAAAATATGCCACTCCAAATTCACATTTACAAGGAATTGACAAAATAAATAAATCACACTTAATTAAAACTTTTGGTTTAAAATTAATTATTTCCTGAAATTTCTGATAAAATTGATAGTTCTTCATATCATGTTTAAATATTTTTTTTAAAACAGATACAAAAAAAAGAGACACAAATGTGCCCCTTTTTCTATTATTTATGAGAGAATGTTTTTAAAATATAACATGTTTAGCAATTCACAACAATATGCAATATTACAAAATCTCAAGTTTCTTTTTGAAGAATTTTTCAAAATCTTTGCCAGTGTCAAGAGCTTTTTCAATTTCATATGAGCTGTCGCCTGTTGCAAAGGTTTTCATGATTACACTATCGCCCAAAATGTCACAAGTAATATCAACAATCACACTGTTTTTTGTTCGGTCAAAAGCTTCTGCAAGGCGAAGAATTACACCAAGTTTGTTAACCGCTTGAAGGTCGTCTTCTTCAAGCATGTCTTTATATTTAACCCATTCTGAAAGAGAAATGTCGCCACCTTGATGAAGTGATGCAACAAATGCTGCAAGCACAAGTTCACGATGTGTTACACCAAAAATTTCCGAACCAATAATAACTTCATAGGCATATTTTGCATGTTTGAGATAGTTGATTCGTTTTCCAACATCATGCATGAACGATGCAACACGCAAAATTTTAATGTAACCACGTGGAAGTTTGTGAAGAACTTTAAGTTGTTTGAAAAGAAGCATTGACAAGTTATAAACTTGTTCGTTGTGCTTTTCACTTTGAGTGTCATGGAAAGAAGTTTCAGCAATAACACTATATCCAAGAACATCGGCAATTGGTTTTTCAAGTGTTGAAGGAACAACTTCACTATACATGATTCCACGAATGAAAGCATTTGAGCAAATTGTTGCTTCATCTCTTCCAAGAGTTTCCAAAATTGCATTCAAAATTGCAACTGCAACTGCAAAAACATCAACTCTTGGTTCTTCAATAATCTTGATTTTTTTGTTTTTGTTAAGATCCAAAGCAAAAACCTGATCTTTAATGAAAGAAACATCTTCTTTGCTTGCAACAAATCCAAAATCACGATCAAGTGGATATTTTTTATATTTTCTTACCATTTTTGCAAGGTCGGTTCCATAGTCTCCACTGATAACAAGACCAAATTCAGGATCAACTTTTTCAAGCCATTCAATATCGCCAAGGCGAGTTTTGATATATTTTTGAATTTTCGCAAGAGCTTGTTCTTTTCCAAGTTCTTCAATGTCATACATATTAAGAAGAGTCATTGGCCCGAAATTCAAAACTTCTTGATTTACAATGTTTCTGCGGTTATATTCAACAATATGAAGCCCATCTGCAGTAAGATGAATTGCAACACCCTTTGGAATATCAAATGAATTGATTGTTCCAAGATAGATTTTGTTGTTTTGTTCTTCTGGTGACAAAACTGTGAATCGGAAACCACATGAAGCATAAACTTCATCAAAAAAGCTATAAATATTTTTTGGTTTTGTGTCTCTGAAAAGGTTTGCAATTGCAATGGTTTTATTAACACCATAAACATCGCAAATTTTTCTGAAGTTTTTCAAAACCGCAATTGTTGCATCAATTTGTGGTTTTTTAAGAAAGTGATCTTCTCCCATTTCAAGCCCAAGTTTGATTGATTCTTTCTCTTCATCAAGCGAAATGAAATAGTTGTCTTGATCAGCAGCTGCAATATAAAGTTTTGCCGCATATGTTTCAACAAGTATAACTGCAATTTTATCCAAATTTGTTTTTCTCCTTTCATGCAAATTATCGTATTTTTACAAAAATGGTGCAACGCACTTAATTCATTTTTACAAGTCAAGTATAACATGAAACCCGTTTTTTGTGAATAGTGTTTTTGAAAAAAGTTTGTTTTTTTTGAAACTTTTTTTGCTTTTGATTTTTTACAAAATTTTTCGCCACAAAAAAAATGCCAGGAAAACCTGACATTTATATTTATTGTGATTATTTATCACATTTTTTTGATTTATTATTTAACATTAAAACACAATTTTCTTGCTTATTTTTTTAATTATTTTGACAATTAAAGTCTTGAAATGCAGTGATTTGGGCAAGAAACAACACACTTTCCACACTCAATGCAGCGGTTTTCATCGATCACTGGAACATTATCAACAATTTTCACAGCATCAACAGGACAAACTGCAAGACATTTCCCACAATGAGTGCAACCAACTTCGCATTTTTTCTCAATGCTTGGATCACTTGATTGGTTGTTGCAAATTACAGAAACTGAAAGTGAAAGTTTTTGCATTTGAATAAGTTTGTTTGGACAAGATTTAACGCATGCCCCACAACCTGTGCATTTGTTTCTATCAACTTCAGCGACACCGCGTTTATTGATTTTTATTGCACCAAAACGACAAGCTTTTATGCAGTCACCACAGCCAAGGCAAGCGAATTTACATGCCTTGCAACCCGAGTGAAGTGTTTCTTCAACATTACAGTTTTTTGAGCCTTTATAGTTATATTTATCAACAGCTCTGCAACCACCCTTGCACTTTACAAGTGCAACAAGTTTTGACGATTCTTCATATGTTGGCTTGAAATATTTATGAACTCTTTCACAAGCTTCTGGCTTTATGAGTTTGCATTCTTCAATGTTTCTTTGACTTGATGCAACTTTTTTTGCAAACTCAGGGCAAGAAGTTTCGCCACACATTCCACAATCAACGTGTGGAAGCATTCGGTTCACAAACTCAGCTTCGGTTGAAAGCCCACGTTTCTTTCGAGCAATATGGTTGATCAATAAAACAACACCTGATGCGACAAGCAAAACGCCAACAACAAGCAAGATTATATATAAAACTTTCATATGTATCTCTCCCCTATATCATCATGTAAATTGCAGAAAAAATCATTGCCAAAATTGACAAAGTGTATAAAATCAAGGGAACATTTCTTGCTGGTTTTAAAACTTTTGTGTTATCAAGTTTTTCATAAAGTGGATAGAACAAAAGTTGAACAAGCATGAATCCAACCGAGAACATTGCAAGTTGGAACATTACTGTTAAAAATGATTTTGAATAGTCAATCAAAAGCAAAACAGCAACAATTGTTATTGTTTGAATTGCAAATTGATAACTTTTTTCATAGAGGTAATATTGCTCAACTGACACAACTTTCACAATATATCTAGAGATATATGTGAAAACTACAGCCAATATTGCCATTATAATTATTCCAAGGAACTCAACATTCAAAGGAATCAAAACATAGATGTTCAAAACCGAAAACAACAATCCAGCAACCAAAATCGTGCTGATCGTTGTTGCAAGAGTTGTTAAAACAAAAAGGAAACTTCTTTTTTCAGACTGAAGAGAAATTGCTCCATAGCCAGTGCAGGCAATGATGTTTGAAGACAAAACTCCAAGGATAAGCATTTGCACAAATTCCATTATTCTTTTCCCCCTTTGCCTGAAAATTCGGTATAGTCAATTTCTGGGTGCTCTTCTTGCAAATCACGAATGATAATTTTATATTTTTCAACCAAAGTTTCAAAACGTTTTGTTTTCTTAACATATGCCCTTCTGACAATATTAAAGAGCACTGCAAGAGTTGCAACAATAAAGAACAAGCCATAAATTTTTGTGAAAAACTCACTTGTTGGAACATTCAAACCAATTCCAACAATTGTTCCATATCCAAAAATTTCAACTATCGTTCCAAGTAAAACAAACATTAAAATGTTTGCAACACCAATAATAATGAATGTTGTAACATAATGTTTTGGTGAAAAAGTGCTTTCAAAATAGATTGGATAAATTGCCAAAATCATGCAAGGCAAAATTATTGTTTCAAGATTTTGTGAAGCAAGAATAACTTCTTTAATTCCGATATATTGGGAAACAACTTTCAAAATGATAATCAGTGCAGAAGCAATGAATGTGTATAAAACAAAACGAACATGATTATCTGTAATTTTGTCAACCATTGAGACAATGCTAAGTGAAATGTAATATACAACCAGAACTGCAACACCATAGATAAGTGCGCTGTAAAGTGAAACAAGATTTGCTGAAACCGCAATGGTTGCAAGCGCAACTAGATAAACCGAGTTTATTGGACTGTTTCTTTCCATATTACACCTTCCTTCTTGCACCAAGTGGTTTTGGAGCAAAAATTTTGTCAAGAAGTGGTGAAAGCAAATTCACCATTAAAACAGCAACGAAAACTGACGTTTCGCCAAGAACATTTGTAACTCTGAAAAGTCCAGCAAAAAGGCCAAACAAAAGACCATAAACAAACCTTCCCCAAATCGAGCTTGGGCTGGTTGTTGGATCGGTTATCATGAACATTGTTGCAAACATGAATGAACCCGAGAAAAGATATGGAACAATTGATATTGCCCCACCACCAATCCAGCTTGTTGCGACAAACGAGATAAGTGCACATGAAGGCATCACATAATCTGAAATGCCAAAGCACATTAAAAGCACACCCATGATTACAATACACAAAATGCAACTTGTTCCAATTGCACCGGCAGTTGAACCAAAGAACATCGAGCGAATTGTGATTGCCGAAAAATCACCATGAGCGAAATATTCAAGTGGGCTTGAAATGTTTCCAGTCACAGTTCCTTTGAACCATGCTAGTGACAAACCCGCAAATATAAATGAAAGCAAAACACGTGAAGCCGCAGTCGGATTGAACAAGTTTCTGCCAAGTCCACCAAAGAAACATTTAAAAATTACAGTTGCGATAAATGCTGCCAAAACTGGGAACCAATATGGAACAGTTACTGGCAACACAAGTGCTGTCATGAATCCTGTAATAATGCTTGAAAAGTCATACCAGAAAATTTTCTTTTTAGTTATAAGTCTGAACAAAATTTCAAAAACATAGCTTGACGCAACTGAAATTAAAATCAGATAAAAAGCCTTCATTCCATAATGAATGCAACCAAGAACAGCAGTTGGAACAAGAGCAATTATCATTGCAACCATCATTGTGATTGTGCTTGTTCTTTTATTAATGTGTGGTGCTGGAGAAACATAAAGTTTATTATTCATCTTTCTTTCCTCCTGTTTTTGATTTTTGGTCAAGAACATTCAACATTTCTTCAATTGCTGGAGTCTCTTTGCGATCAGAAACCTTTTCGAAGCTTGTGTGGTCGTCTATAACCTTTTCAAGGCTTTCAGAATTTCTAAGGTCTTCACCCTCAACCAAAACATATTCGGAGCTATCTGGACTTTTTGCACGCTTGCCCATTGCATAGTCTTTCATATATCTCAT
>USJH01000069.1 GCA_900554955.1 uncultured Clostridia bacterium
CCATTCAACAACATAGTTATAAAGCCCAAAGCCACCAAGAACAGCACCAACCATTAAAAATAAAACCAATATTCTTGCTGGTGTAATTTTTGTTCTTATTACAATCAATTCAGCAATCATGCAAATTAATCCACCAACAAAAAGAACCTTTAAATACATTAATAATGCAGAAACCATCACTCCACCCCCATCTGAGTTAAATGTGCAATGCATGGGATTGTATCCCCCTGCTGATTTGTTATTGTACTCATCAATGCACCAGTCGAAATAAGCAAAACTTTTTTAAATTCTTTTGTCTCAAGTTTTCTTAAAATATAAGAGTTAAAAACACTCGCACTGCAGCCAGCACCACTTCCACCCTGAATTGTCCCTTGATCAATATTATAAATCATGTGCCCGCAATCAATATAATTGCTTTCAAGATCATAACCCTTCTTAAGCATCAAATCTTTCAAAATGTCCGACCCAAGCTTTCCAAGATCGCCAGTCGCAATAAGATCATAATCTTTTTCAGTTGTGCCAGTGTCCTCAAAAAAGGCAACAAGCGTTTCCATTGCTGCAGGAGCCATTGCTGCACCCATGTTAGCAATATCACAAATCCCATAATCTACAACCTTTCCAATTGTAAACCGCTCAATTTTCACATTGCTATTGCTTTTCGTTGAAAGCACAGTTGCTCCAACACCCGTAACTGTCCACTGCGCATAAGATTGCCTCTGATTTCCAAATTCAAGCGGATATCGATATTGTCTTTCAGCTGTCGAAAAGTGGCTTCCAGTTGCACAAACAATATTTTTAAAGCCACCACTCTCGAGAAATGTTGATCCAATAATATAACTTTCAGCCATTGTTGCACATGCATTATACAATCCAAGAAAAGGAATCTCTAACTCACTTGCCGCATAGTTTGATGAAACAAGCTGATTCATCAAATCTCCACCAACATATAAATCAATCTCACCTTTATTAATTCCAGATTTTTTAATGCATTCAGAAATGGCTTTAAAAAACATTTTCCTTTCACCTTTCTCAAAGGTCTTCTCACCCATCTTATCATCTTTTTCAATAAAATCAAAATATGAATGAAGCGGGCCGTCACCTTCTTTCCGTCCAACAAGGCTGACACCTTTAATCAAATATATATTCTTTTCAAGTTGATAGGTCTGATTTCCAATCTTTTTCATAACAACTCCTTAAAATAATCCAATAATAAAATATACAATTCCAACAATAAGTGAATATGCAACACCATTCACAAGAACTGGACCTGCAACATAAAACATTTTTGCTCCTACACCAAAAACCAACCCCTCCTTTTTATATTCAATTGCACAAGAAGCAATCGAATTTGCAAATCCTGAAATTGGAATAAATGTTCCAGCACCGCCATATTTTCCAAGTCTATCAAAACAACCAAAAGCAGTAAGCAAAATCGTAATTGCAATAATGATAATATTAACCCATGCACCAGCAGTCAGTAAATCCATCATTGGATAAAAAGATCTGATAATATCAGAAAACATTTGCCCAAGACAACAAATTGTTCCACCCATAACAAATGCATGAAAAAGAGAGCTCAACCAACCCGCTTTCGGTGATTTTTGCTCAACATATTCAAGATATTGTTTGTTACGTAAAATCTTATTCATAATTATTCTCCAAAAATAAAATCGCAATTTATATAAACAATTCTTGCAAATTCTTCATCAAATATTCATTTTTACAAATATTTTTTTGAAACAATCAAATACTATATATGACATGTTTAAAGGAGAACACAATGAAAAAAATCATAAGACTGACAATGTTTTCGCTATTATCTTTATCACTCATTATCTTTACAGGTTGCAATTCAGCCGATAAAACACTCGCAAAAAACTTAGACAACACTGTAACAAATCTTGTTTATTCTATAACAAATCTAGATTTCGCAGACACTGCCGACCTCAACTTATTAAGCACAAACACAAACAAAACAAACAACATTACAGATAACAAGGAAAATGAAAATATAACAGAAAATCAAATAAGCAACAACTCAAAAAACGCAAATTGTTGTGAGAATTGCAATAATTCTGGCTCATTATCACAATTTCAAGTAAAAAATCAAAATTATAACATGAATGAAAATATGAGCGGATACCCTGGTTTTAACAAAGAATTTTGCGACAAACCAATTTCAAAAGCAAAATATAACACATATTGTTATGGAAATAATAAAACAAATTCTGTTGTTTCAAATCAAACAAACACAGCAGATAATATGCAAGAAAAAAATGAAACAAAAGCACTTGTTTCATTTTCGACTGAGCAAATTTCAGAAAATAACCAAACCCTTCAAAGCCTGATTTCAAAATTGATCAATAAAAGATCCGATCTCCTTCTTTACATTAATGATCTTTACAAAGGAAATATTACAATTGCAAGCACAAACAAAAATGCAGTTAATGCATATATGAACATTTTAAAAGACAACACTTCATATTTCAACCAACACCGAGGACTTGTGACAAATCAAATTGACCAAGCAAAAGAACTTTACAATTCAGACAATTCATCATCACTTATCAATGCATACATAATAAGAACAAATGAAGCAATTGCAACAAGAATTGCAAAACTTGAAAGCTCGATTTCGGCAATGGATTCAATTTTAGACATCATGAAAGGAAGTCAAACCTCAAACTCAAAGTCATATATCTTGAATAATTACAATCAAAATGCTATTCGAAACAATAATGTAAAAACTCAAGACAACATAAATAAGCCTATAAATACAGAAACCACAAATCAAATCAATAATGAAAATTTAAATGACACTCAAGGCTTTGAAAATGCAAACATTAATACTGAAAATAATAACAAACCAACATTAAACAATAATAACATTTCATATCCTCCACAACCAAATTTTGAAAACAAACAAGATTTTTATCCTTACAATAATCCATACTACAGAAACCAAACAGGTTATTTCCCAATGCCATATCAACCATACAATTGGCAACCATTCAATCAATGTGAAAACTGCAGTGGAAACAATCAAAAAAAACAACAAGAAACCGACAATGCGAATGCAGAAACAAACACATTAAAAGATGCTTCAGAGCAAAACATTGATAATATAAAACACAATGAAAATAATACTCATAATCTAGAAAGTGAATCACAACAAACCAATAAAACAAAAGACAGCATTAAATCAGGGCAACAAAATCAAAACAAAACAGTGAATGTAAGCCATACAATTGAAGAAGAATTTTCAAGCAATCAAGATGAAATTCTTAGTAATAATGAAGGTTCAAATAAGAAAACCATCAATGAAAAAACAGAGAAAAAAGAAGTTAAGCATGATAACACTTTAAACGAAAAAATTCGTGAACAACAAAAAGAAATTCGTGAAAATAAACAATCACAAGAAAATGTAAACACTTTTAAAAATAAGATTTCAAACTTCTTTATAGAAGACAAATCAAATCGTGATAGAAGACTAAAAACAATGAACCATACGAGCAGCAACGACAAAGCATTAAGCGAAATTAAAAACGTTGAAAAAGCAAATTATGTTCATTTTTAACGAAATAGACCTATATTTTATCACATAAAACCGCATTTTTGCGGTTTTTTATTTAATTTTATTTTTCAACTTGTCGATAATTTTAGTTTCAAGACGTGAGATTTGAACTTGCGAAACACCAAGCATCATTGCAACTTCACTTTGAGTTTTTCCACGATAATATCGCAATAAAACAATCTTCTTTTCTCTTTCCGGAAGCAAAGAAATTGCTTCTTTAAGCAATAGCTTATCAAGCAGAATTTCGCTTTTATCTTCTTCGACCACTCTGTCGAGAACCGATTGTGAGTTGTTCGATGTTTCATCAATCTGAGCATCAAGACTTAAGATTTGTTTTGATGCATCTTGTGCATATACAACTTCTTCAGGTGTCACAGAAAGTGCTTTTGCAATTTCGTCAATTGTTGGAGACTCATTGTGCAACTTTTCATATACGTCTACATATGATTTGATTTTTAGCCACAATGTTTTTATCGCTCTACTGATTTTTATGTTTCCATCATCTCTCAAAAATCGTTTAATCTCACCGGCAATCATTGGCACAGCATAGGTTGAAAATTTAACATCAAATTTCACGTCAAAATTATTTATTGCTTTAAGAAAACCAACACAACCAATCTGATATAGATCCTCATAATCCACTCCCTTATTTTGGAAGTTTTTTACAATTGATTTTATAAGCGGAAAATTTCCCTGAATAAGTTTATCTTTTGCTTCTGTACTTCCGTTCTTCGCTTCTTCAACAAACTCAAGTGTTTCTTCCTGTGTAAGAGGCACAAACTCTTCCATTTTCACCAGCCCTAAGATTTAATTTCTTTTGATAATTCAACCGTAACCCCACCATCAAGGTTGTTATACACATTAAGTGTATCCATGAACGATTCCATTAAAGTAAAGCCCATTCCTGAACGTTCCTCTCTTGAACGTGTAGTAAAAAATGGCTGTTTAGCTTTTTCAATGTCTGCAATTCCAACACCATAATCTCTTATTTTGATATAAACAACATTCTTCCGTATTCCAACAAAAATATCAATGTTTCCGGCTCCGTTTGCATATCCATGAACAATGCAATTTGTTACTGCCTCACTTACAGCCGTTTTTATATCATTAATTTCCGAAACCGATGGATTAAGTGGCACACAAAAAGCTGCAACCATACTTCGTGCAAATCCCTCATTCATAAGTTTTCCATCTAAAACTAAACTAAATTTATTATCAAATTCTGATTTAAATTCCATATTTCCCCCTATGACACTTTTGGCATAAGCTCATATATGCCTGTCATTTTTAAAATTCTATCAACATGTTTTTGCGGATTTTTTATAAAAAGTGCAATATCACGCTTTATAAATTTGTTATATCTTCCAAGTAATACACCAATGCCCGTGCTATCCATAAAAGTCACACTTGAAAAATCAAGAACAAGCTTATGTTCACCTTCAACTCCCGGGTCTTTCAATAGTGTGTCAAGACTGAGACGGACATATTCAGCACTAAACTCATCAAGCTCACCAGAAAGCGAAGCACAAACCGAACCATCATTAAGCGAATAGTTAATTTCCATATCATCTCCCCCTGAAAAAATATTACCATTTATACCACTCTCTCGAGAAAAAGAAACATTAATAATTTTGTCGCATCATGACGAAATAAATAGAAAAATAATAATAACAATAAAAAAAACAACGGACTGTAAATCCGTTGTATAAATTAT
>USJH01000070.1 GCA_900554955.1 uncultured Clostridia bacterium
TCCTGTTTCTGTGTCGGATTTTTCTGGATATAAAACCATAATTTTTACTCGTTCAATTTTTGCAAATGAGAAGGTTGCTTTTTGTGAAAAATATAATGTATATGCACCATCATTTAGGCAAAATCTTGAAGAAGAGCTCAGAACTGGCAGAGATATTTCTATAATGGCATATAACATTTTCAAAAAACATGCAAAAAATGTGAAAGCGAATAATATTTTTGAATGGGTGCAAAAAATAAATGCAGTTGAAGGCGGACTTTCTGTCTCGCAGCTTTGTTTTTCACTTCTTGCATTTGTTGAGCTTGGATTCATGAAAATTGAGTTTGAGCCTGAATTTTCAGTCGTATTGATAGATAATCCACCAAAAAGAGAACTTAGTTCTTCATCATTTATGAACAAAATTGCTTCAAGGAGATAAATATGGAATTTTTAGACCTTGTAAAACAAAATTATGGTGAAAGTAAGCTTATTGAAAAAGCTTATCATTTTGCATGCAAAGCACACGCTGGTGAAAAGCGAAAAAGTGGCGAACCATATATCATTCACCCAATTGCTGTTGCAACAATTTTGATTGAAATGAAAATGGACGAAGCAACAATTGCCGCAGCCCTTTTGCATGATACAGTTGAAGACACATCGGTAACATTTAAACAAATCAAACAAGAGTTTGGTGATGAAGTTGAAAAACTTGTGAAAGGTGTTTCAAAAATAAACCGCATTCACTATGACAAAAAAGAAATTCTTGAAATGGATTCACTTAAACGCATGTTTATTGCAATGAGCAAAGATTTACGTGTGATTTTAATAAAGCTTGCAGACCGCCTTCATAACATCAGAACGGTTGAATATTTGCCATATGACAAGCGAATTAAGTTTTGCTCTGAAACCATGAATTTGTTTGTTCCACTTGCCGAAAGAATGGGCTTTAATGCAATGAAAAGGGAAATGGAAGACACATGCTTTAAATATCTTAATCCGGAAGAATATGAAAAAGTTAAAAGCGAGTCAGATCGTAAATATAAAAAATCACAAGAAAAAATGAAGACTATAACTGAAACTTTTGAAAATGAGCTTGCAAAAATGGGAATTAAACATGAAGTGCAAAGCCGTTTCAAACATGTTTATAGCCTTTATAAGAAGATTAAAAGTAAGGGAACTGCAAAAATTTATGATGCGATTGCTTTCCGAATTATTGTTGAAAATGTGGAACAATGTTATCAAGTTCTTGGAAGGGTTTATTCAATATTGCGCCCAGTTCCAGGAAGAATTAAAGATTATATTGCAGATCCGAAATCAAACGGATATAAATCGCTTCACACAACGGTTTTAATGAAAGATGGAACTCCTTTTGAAGTTCAAATTCGAACTTTTGAAATGCACGAACTTTGCGAGTTTGGAATTGCTTCTCACTGGCGTTATAAGTCTGGTGATGAGAAAAAAGAGGCCTATGAAAAAGAGCTTAATTGGATTAAAGATGCGGTTGAAAATGAAAAGCAAATTAAAGACAGTTCATCGTTTATTAAAGCAATGTCAATGGACCTTGCGACAACCGAAATTTGGGTTTTTACACCAAAATATAAACCAATTTCTCTTCCAGAAAATTCAACTCCTGTTGACTTTGCATATGCGGTTCACACCGATATTGGAGACACTTGTGTTGGTGCAAAAGTAAATGGCAAAAAAGTTCAACTTTCAAAACCACTTGAAACAGGTGACGTTGTTGAAATCATAACCGATAAAAACAAAAAACCATCACGAGATTGGCTTAAGTTTGTTGTAAGTGCACATGCAAAACAGAACATTCGAAACTATTTCAAGCGAACAATCAATCCAGAAAAGGGTAAGGCAATTTTAGAGAAAACTGCCGATGTCGCAGGAATTTCTCTTGGTGAAATTTTGACACCTGAAATGCTTGAAGAGTGCAATCGTAAATATTTGGTTTATTCATTTGATGACATGTTCGCAAGCATTGGTGCTGGCGGAATTAATGCGTTTGACATTGTTTCAATGGCAAGACAAATTAAAAAGAGCAAACAGTCAACTGAAAAGAAAGATGATTGTCCGATTTATATTGAAGGAAGCGATGTTGAAGGTGTGAAACTTGCTCGTTGTTGCAGCCCAGTTCCTGGTGATGAAATTGTTGCAATTGAGTCAAATTCTGGAACAATTACAGTTCACTGTGCATCTTGTGCAAATATAAAGTCAATAGACGGAGAGAGAACTTTAAATGCTGATTGGAAAAGTGGGGCAGATGTGAACCCATATAAAAAATATGACATCAACTTGCGTGTTGTTGGTAAAGATGAAGATGGAATGCTTTCAAAGATTATTGACATTATGTATTCTCTTAAAGTGAAAATGAACAACATCACAGCAAGAATAATTTCAGAAGGCAAGTTTGAAGTTTTAATGAGCATTAAGGTTAAAGATCTTCAAGAAACCAACGAAATTATTGAAAAAATCAAGGAACTTGACAACATTCAATTTGTGAATCGTTCAAGCCTTGGATAATATAATAATTAAAAAATTATTTTTTTAAAACACTTTACAAATTTGAAAGAAAATGTTACAATTTTCGTGTACCTTGGGTTAGGTGCTTAAAACCTTTTAGTTTTTCGGTTTTATGAAGGCTTAACCTTGTGGCAAATTTTAACGGGAGGAAAAACTATGGATAAAGCAAAAAAACAAGCAATCATTGCTGAATATGCAAGAACCGAAGGCGACACAGGTTCTCCAGAAGTTCAAATTGCTCTTTTAACTGAAAGAATCAACCATCTTACAGAACACTTAAAGACAAACAAACAAGACGACCATTCACGTCGTGGACTTCTTCAACTTGTTGGACGCAGAAGAGGTCTTTTGAACTATCTTAAAGAAACAAATCTTGATGGTTACAGAGATTTGATTGCAAAACTTAACATCAGAAAATAAAAATATTTGGGGGCGGGGTATTTTATCTTGCGCCCTTTATTTTTGATAAAAAGGAGAAAAATATGGAAGGAAGAATTTTTAAAACCAATATCGCTGGCAAAGAACTTGTTGTTAAAACCGGAAAATATGCTGAATTTTCAAATGGTTTTTGCATGGTTTCATGTGGCGAAACAACTGTAATGGTGAACGTTACAATGTCTGAAAAACCAAGAGAAGGAATGGACTTTTTCCCACTTAACGTTAACTTTGAAGAAAAAATGTATTCTGTTGGAAAAATCCCAGGAAGCTTCAAAAAACGTGAAGGAAGAGAAAGTGACAAGGCGATTTTAACATCTCGTCTTATTGACCGTCCAATTCGTCCACTTTTTCCAAAAGGATTTTATAATGACGTTGTTGTTGTCGCAACAGCTCTTTCTGTTGACCCAGACAATCCACCAGAAGTGCTTGCAATGATCGGTTCATCTGTTGCACTTACAATTTCAGATATTCCATTTAACGGACCAACTGGATCTGTTGTTGTTGGAATGATTGATGGAAAATATATCATCAACCCAAATCAAGAAGAAAGTGAGAAGAGTCGTCTTCATTTGACACTTTCAGGAACAAAAGATGCAATCATGATGGTTGAAGCTGGTGCTGAAGAAATTTCAGAGCAAGAAATGCTTGATGCAATCATGTTTGGTCATGAATATATCAAACAAATTTGTGCTTTCATTGACGACATTCAAAAAGAAGTTGGAAAGCAAAAGAAAGATGTTGAACTCTTCACAGTTCCTGAAGAAATGAAACAAGAAATCATTGATTTTGCAGACAAGAAGATGGACGAAGCACTTGAAGTTACAACTGATCGTGCAGAACGTGATGCAAAAGTTGAAGCTTTGGAAGAAGAAACAAAAGCTCACTTTGCTGAAAAATATCCAGATGGTGCTCTTCAAATTAATGATGTTCTTTATAAGCTCAAGAAAGAAAAAGTAAGAAGAATGATCGTTGACAAAGAAATCCGTCCAGACGGAAGAGCTCTTACAGAAGTTCGTCCAATTTGGTGCGAAACTGGAGTTTTGCCAAGAGTTCATGGATCAAGTGTGTTCACTCGTGGACAAACTCAAGTTCTTAATGCTTTAACTCTTGGAACAATTTCTGAAGTTCAAAAACTTGATGGTCTTGACAACGAAGAATATAAGAGATATATCCATCACTATAACATGCCTGGCTATGCAACTGGCGAAGCAAAACCTATCCGTTCTCCTGGAAGACGTGAAATTGGACATGGTGCTTTGGCTGAACGTGCTTTGGAACCAGTAATTCCAAGCGAAGAAGAGTTTCCATATGCACTTCGTCTTGTTTCAGAAGTTTTAAGCTCAAATGGTTCATCATCAATGGCATCTGTTTGTGCATCTACACTTTCACTTATGGACGCTGGTGTTCCAATCAAGGCTCCTGTTGCTGGTTGTGCAATGGGTCTTATTAAAGATGAAAAAACTGGAAAAGTTATCGTTCTTACAGACATTCAAGGTGCTGAAGACTTCTATGGCGACATGGACTTTAAAGTTGCCGGAACAGAAAAAGGCATTACAGCAATTCAGATGGATATCAAAATTAAAGGTATCGACAAAGACATTTTAACTCGTGCACTTGCTCAAGCTCGTGACGGTAGAATGCACATTATGGGCAAAATGCTTGCTTGTCTTCCTGAACCAAGAAAGACAATGAGCAAATATGCTCCAAAGATTATTTCATTTAACATTGACCCAGACAAGATTGGTGAAGTTATCGGTTCTGGCGGAAAAACAATCAACAAAATCATTGACGAAACTGGTGTAAAAATCGACATTGAAGATGATGGACGTGTTATGATTGCTTCTGCAGACGAAGACAAAGCTTTAAAAGCAAAAGAAATCATCATGGGAATTGTTTTTGAACCAGAAATTGGTGAAAGATATACAGGAACTGTTGTTCGTATCATGCAATTTGGTGCATTTGTAGAACTTACAGCAAATGTAGATGGAATGATTCACATTTCAAAACTTTCAAGTAAACGTGTTGAAAGAGTTGAAGATGTTGTAAACATTGGCGACCGTGTTGAAGTTGAAGTTATCAAGATTGATGAACGTGGACGTGTCGATCTTAAACTCATCAAAAAGTTGTAATGTTCCGGCTCTCTAACGAACCGCCGATACATGTAACCACACCTTTGTTCATCTTTTCGGTTTAAAGTTTCAAA
>USJH01000071.1 GCA_900554955.1 uncultured Clostridia bacterium
AGTGGGGGCAAGGCAGTTCAAAGAAACCGTGCCCGCCGTATTTTGCGTGAAGCGATTTCTCAATTTCTTGAAAACCTTAACCCAAATTTCAACATTATCATTGTTGGAAAACAATCTATCCTTGATCAAAAGTCTGACAGTGTTACAGCAGACTTACAATCAGTTTTGGAAAGGACTGATCTTCTTTTATGAAAAAGTTTTTCGTTTTTTTAATAAGCATTCCAAAATATATTGGACAAGGACTTATTTGGATATATAAAAAGTGCATATCTCCTTTTCTTCCCCATTCATGCAAATATATCCCAACCTGTAGCACCTACACTTCGGGAAGCATTCACGAGTGGGGATTTTTTCGTGGAACCGCTCTTGGAATTAAACGAATTTTCAAGTGCAATCCACACTCACGTGGTGGGCTTGACCCCGTTAAAACAAATCTTAAAGGAGACTATAAATGGCTAATGTAGCGCTTTTAGCATCTGCAGTTTCTGCACCAACTGGTCTTTGGCCAACAATCATGAACTGGATTGAATCTTCAGTTGTGAACTATGGCTGGGTTATCATTCTCTTTACCCTTTTGATTAAAGCTTGCCTTTCACCAATGGACTTGCTTTTAAAGTTCTCAACAAAAAAGACAACTTTGGTTCAGCAAAAACTTGCGCCACAAATTGCAAGAATAAATAAACGTTGTGGCGATGATAAGCAACAAGCACAAATGCAAACCCAAGCCCTTTACAAAAAAGAAGGCTTCAATGTTTTCGGCTCTTGCATTGTTACACTTGTTAACCTTGTTGTTACAATGGTTGTTTTCTTCACACTCTTCGCATCTCTTCGTGAAATGAGTGCCTATAAAGCAATCAACCAATATGCTCAAATGGAGCAAGCATATGTTTCAACCTTGCAGGTTAAAACAAAAGAAAATTTCATCAATCTTATCAACACAAACCTTGAAGGAACCGGAAAAACCTATGACAGCGAATTTAAAACCGCTTTTGAAGGTGATGGAACCGAAGAAAACAAAGGATATTTCTATTATTTCTTCTCAACCGATGGTTTAAGTGAAGAAGTTGTAAACAATTTAAAAGCAACCGAAGCATATATAAATGGTGCTGGCGAATCTGTTTCAGTTTATGACGTTTTGGAAGCCGCTGAAACTGCTTCAACCAATGATGCAGCCGAATCTGCTTCTGAAGTTTGGAAAAAAGTTAAAGACAGCTGGCTTTGGATTGGAAACATTTGGGTTTCAGACAACTATAAGAGCCCACTTCCAACATATTCAGACTTAAAGAGCATGGCAAACAGCTCAAAAAACAAAGAATATAAAAGCTATGTTAAATCTATCGACAAAGAACTTTACAGCGTTGTAACTTCTTCAGTTCACGCTAAAAACAGTCGTTGGAACGGATATTATATTCTTGCAGTTTTATCTGCGGGTCTCACCTTCCTTTCTCAATGGCTTACAGAGAGATTGCAAAAATCTAAGAACAAAAAAGTAAACGAACTTGTTGCACAACCAAATCAACAAGGAACAGCAATGAAATTTATGAAGATTTTCCTTCCACTGATGATGGTTATCTTCGTTTTAACATCTTCTGCTTCATTTGGACTTTACATTGTTTCAAGCTCGCTTATTTCAATGTTAATTTCAACCTTGACAAGCCTTATTGTTAATGCTTGCTATAAAAAGAAGGAAGAAGAAGTTGTTGCAGCTCTTGAAAGAGAAGCAATCAAATCTATGAAGAAAAGCAAAAGATAAACCAGGAGAAAAATTATGAAAAGCATCGAAACTCAAGGAAAAACTGTTGACCAAGCAATTGAACTTGGACTTTATAAACTTGGACTTACTCGTGACCAAGTTAAAATCACAATTTTAGAGCAAGCTGGACTTTTTAATAAAGCCAGAGTAAAACTTTCAGTTGGACAAGCAAGTGAAGCTGAAACCGAACTTAAAACTTTAACCGAAGAACTTCTTTCAAAAATGGGACTTGACATTACTGTTTCTGTTGAAGAACAAGAAGACAAATTCAGTGTTGAAGTTGGCGGAGAAGATTCTGCAATCTTGATTGGAAAACGTGGCGAAAGCTTAGACGGATTTCAATTTCTTTTGAATGCACTTTTCAATAAGGGCAAAAAACATGAAGATTATAAAAGAGTTGTTGTTGACAGCAATAACTATAAAGCTCGTCGTGAAGACACTTTAAAAATCCTTGCTGAAAGAACAGCAGCTCGTGCAGTTCGTGAAAATCAAGACATTCGCTTGGAGCCAATGAGTGCAAATGAAAGAAGAATCATTCACTCTGCCCTTGCCGATTCAGACCGTGTTGAAACCGAAAGCAAAGGCAACGAACCAAACCGTTATGTTGTGATTAAACTTAAAAACAAAAAGAAAAACACAAACGAAAATCAAAATCGTGAAAATAACGACTAAGAAAAAGGCAACCGAAAGGTTGCTTTTTTGTTCTTTTTAATTTGCAAAAAAGCAATTTAAACCGTTTCCACCATCACAAATCACATAACCTTTATTCATTGCCACAAAAAAACAAAAATTTCATCAACATTGCATTCCATAAAATTAATGCATATAAATAATGATATTATAAAAAAGTTTTTATTGCATTTTAAAACATGTTGTATTATAATTTTGCATATGAAAAATTCAATGTCAAACACAATCGCAGTAATTTCAACCCCACTTTCAAGCGGGGCTATTTCTGTTGTAAGAATGAGTGGAAATGAAGCAGTAAAAATTGCCGACAAGGTTTTTAAAACAAAAGATGGACAAACTCCATCTTCTTTCACTCCAAGAATGATGACTTTTGGAACTTTTGATGCTGGAAACTTTAAAGAAAAGGCTCTTTGCGTTGTTTTTAAAGCACCACACAGCTTTACTGGTGAAGATATTGTAGAATTTCAATGCCATGGCGGTGTAACCCTTACAAAAGGAATTTTGCAAGCACTTTTAAACAATGGTGCAACTCTTGCAAAACCTGGCGAATTCACAAAACGTGCATTCATGAACGGCAAAATGGCTCTTAGTGATGCAGAAGGCATGATGGACATGATCAATGCAGAAAGCGAAGCAGAAATTCGTGCAGGCTATAACCTTCTTTCGGGAGAACTTTCAAGAACTGCATTTTCAGCGCAAAAAGAACTTGTTGACATTTTGTCTGAAATTGAAGTTTCTTTTGATTATCCTGAAGAAACCATTCTTTATATCACAAAAAGCAATGCGAAAAATCGACTTATTGAAATTTCAAACACTCTTGAAAAGGTTTTAAAAACTGCCTCTGCTGGACAAATGATTAAAAATGGTGTTAACGTTGCAATTGTTGGAAAACCAAACGTTGGAAAATCTTCACTTTTGAACAAACTTGTGATGGACGAAAAAGCAATTGTAACCCCAATTGCTGGAACAACCCGTGATGTTATTGAAGCATCACTTAACATTAATGGTCTTAAATTTAATCTTTACGACACAGCTGGAATTCACGAAACCAAAGACCAAATTGAAAAAATTGGTGTTGATAAAGCAAAAAATATTATAAAGGGTGCCGACATTGTTTTGTTTGTTAAAGACAGCGACAATTTTGACAGTGAAGATAAAGAAGTTGAACAACTTCTTAAAACACACAAACACCTTATCATTATAAACAAAGCCGACAAACTTAAAAACTTTAAAGACAGTGAAGACACAATTCATGTTTCCGCTCTTAAGGGGGAAAACATTGAAAAAGTAACTGACAAACTCTATACCCTTGCCTGCCAAGACAAGGCAATGCAAGACGGACTTATGATTGCTTCCGAGCGTCATATTTCCGCACTTAAAAATGCAAAGGAAAACATTGACAACGCAATTTCTGAAATTGACAATTTCACACTTGATCTTATCACAATTGACCTTAACCTTGCTTATCAATCTCTTGGAGAGATAACAGGAAGCACAACAAGTGAAGAAATTATTGATGCAATTTTCAGCAAATTCTGTCTGGGAAAATAAAATGAAAAATACATATGACGCAATTGTTATTGGTGCAGGACATGCTGGCTGTGAAGCTGCACTTGCCCTTGCAAGAACCAATCAAAAAACCGCACTTGTCACCCTTGAAGAAGATGGGGTGGCATTTTTAGCATGCAATCCAAGCATTGGCGGAACCGCAAAAGGACATCTTGTTTGCGAAATTGATGCCCTTGGCGGACAAATGGGAATTAATGCAGACAAAACAACACTTCAACTTAGAATGCTTAACCTTGGAAAAGGTCCTGCCGTTCACTCACTTCGTGCACAAGTTGATAAACATGCTTATCATGACGAAATGTTGAAAACCATAAAAGAACAAGAAAACCTTGATCTTATTTTAGATGAAGGTGTTGAAATTTTAACTGAAAATGGTGCAGTTTCTGGTGTTAAACTTAAAAGTGGAAAAACTCTTAATGCAAGAGCTTGCGTTGTTACAACTGGAGTATATCTCAATTCTCGAACAATCATCGGACAAGAAATTGAAGACAAAGGCCCTGCAACTTTCAAAAATGCAAAGGGCGGACTTGCTGAAAGCCTTGCATCACTCGGCTATGAAATTCGCCGTTTCAAAACAGGAACACCACCACGTCTTGAAAGCAAAACCATCGACTATAAATGTTTTGAAGTTCAAAAAGGTGACAGAAACATTCAAACCTTCTCTTTCCTTACAAAAAAACAGAACAAAAACGCCCACGTTTGCTATCTTGGATATACAACTGAAAAAACCAAACAAATCATTCTTGACAACCTTGATAAAGCACCAATGTATAATGGAATTATCAACGGAATTGGCCCAAGATACTGCCCATCAATTGAAACAAAAATTGTTCGTTTTGCAGACAAAGACCGTCACCAAGTTTTCCTTGAGCCAGAAAGTGTTCGAACAAGCGAAATCTATCTTCAAGGAATGAGCACTTCAATGCCAAAAGACATTCAAGTTCAAATGGTTA
>USJH01000072.1 GCA_900554955.1 uncultured Clostridia bacterium
GTCCTTTTGCAGCTTGTGGTTTTGCTTTGATGATAGCATCCATCAAAGTGTCAAAGTTTTCACGAAGTTTTTCAACTCCGAAACTCTTTTTACCAATGATGCAGTGAATGATACCGAATTTGTCAAGACGATATTCAACTTTACCAGCTTTAATATCTTTGATTGCTTTTGCAACGTCTGGAGTTACGGTTCCACTTTTTGGGTTTGGCATCAAACCACGTGGTCCAAGAACTCTAGCAACACGTCCAACAAGACCCATCATGTCTGGGGTTGTGATACATGCGTCAAATCCAAGCCAGTTTTCTTTCATGATTTTATCAATCATTTCTTCAGCGCCAACGAAATCTGCGCCTTCTGCTTTTGCGATGTCAGCTTTGTCACCTTTTGCGATAACAAGAACTTTCTTTGATTTACCAGTTCCGTTTGGAAGAACAACTGATCCACGAACTTGTTGATCAGCGTTTCTAGGGTCAACGCCAAGTTTAACATGGATTTCAATTGATTCGTCAAATTTTGCTTTTGCAGAATCTACTGCAAGATTAAGAGCATCGTTAACATCATAAAGTTTAAGGTGTTCAATTTTTTCTGCAGATGCATTATAGTTTTTTCCGTGTTTCATATTGAGCCTCCTTATTAGTCAACGACAACAACGCCCATAGAGCGTGCTGTGCCTTCAATCATGCGCATTGCTGCTTCAACATCGTTCGCATTAAGATCTTTCATTTTTGTTTCTGCAATTTTGCGAACTTGTTCTTTTGTGATTTTTCCGACTTTTGTTGTGTTAGGTTTTCCTGAACCTGATTCAAGACCAATTGCTTTCTTAATAAGAACTGCAGCAGGTGGAGTTTTCAAAACGAAAGTGAATGAACGGTCTTGATAAATTGTCATTTCAACAGGGATAATGAATCCTTCTTGAGATGCTGTTTTTTCGTTAAACTCTTTAACGAATGCTGGAATGTTGATTCCGTGAGGACCAAGAGATGAACCAACAGGAGGACCTGCAGTTGCTTTTCCGGCATTAAGTTGAAGTTTAACAACGGCTGTAATTTTCTTTACTGGTGCCATAATTTTTCTCCTTTTTCAATTATATAGTGTTTTCTGTGGTGTAGTGTGAGTTTCTCATCTCTCCCACATTATTATAAGCACTCCGGTTCCCTAAAACCAAAATGCGAATAACCAAATTTGATTGCTGAGCGAACTCAGCCTCACGCATGCGTGCGTGCACATACGATTAATATAGATAAGAGCCCAAGAAATTAAATGATTTCAATTTGCGCGAAATCAAGATCAACTGGAGTTTGTCTTCCGAACATCTCAACAGAAACTTTGCATTTTTGATCTGCTTGATCAACAGAAAGAACATCTCCAACAAAACCTTCAAGTGGTCCTGAAACAACTTTAACTTTGTTTCCAACATCAACTTTAAGGTCGATTGCAACTTTTTCAAGACGCATCTTGCGAACTTCTTCATCTGTAAGTGGAAGTGGTCTTCCAGCAGGACCAACGAAACCTGTAACACCACGAGTGTTAACAATTGTGTGCCAAAGGTCGTCAGTATATCTCATTTTCAAAAGAACATAGCAAGGAAACATTTTTCTTTGGACAACTTTCTTCTTTCCGTTCTTTTCTTCAATTGCATCTTCCATTGGAATTCGAACTTCAACAATGAAGTCTTGAAGATTGTTGTTTTCAATTGTTTTGTAAAGGTTTTCTTGAACCATGTTTTCATAGCCAGAGAAGGTGTGAAGAACATACCACTTTGGATCTTCTTTTAAAATTTCATTATAACTCATTTCACTTCTTTCCTTTATTTAAAATTAAATGTTTGCGATGAGTTTGAGAAGCCATCCGAGAAGGCTGTCAATTCCAAGAACAACAAGTGTGAAAATTAAAACTACAGAAATAACCATTCCTGTTTGTTTCATTGTCTTGCCAAAAGAAGGCCAAGAAACTTTCTTAAGCTCACCCATTGTCTCTTTAACACGAGAACGTTTAGGTTGAGAAGAAGCATTCTTCACCTTTTTATTTTTAGCTTTCGCTTGTTTGTCTCTTTTAACTTCTTTAACTTCGGTAGTATTGCTTGCAAGAGTTTTTTCTACTTTTGCCATAGTGTTTCTCCCTTATAAATTATTTTGCTTCTTTGTGAGCTGTGTGCTTTTTGCAAAATCTGCAATACTTATTTAAAGTGATTCTGTCTGGATCATTCTTTTTATTTTTATAGTTATCATAGTTCTTTTGTTTGCATTCTGTGCATTCAAGTGTAATCTTGGTTCTCATAATTTTACTCCTAAAAAAACACCCCCGAAGGATAGTGCTTTATTATAATAACACACGGGTGCGTTGTTGTCAAGCACGAAAATGTTATTTTTTTGTGATTTTTTTTACAGTTTCACAACTGATGATGGTGCAAGAGTAAGCGGATTTGCGATGTTTTTTCCTTCAATGAAAGAGAAATAACCTGCCGATGCAACCATTGCCGCATTGTCTGTGCAAAGTCTTAGTGGTGGATATAAAACAGTAATGCCCGCCTTCTTCCCTTCTTCAGTTGCCATTTCACGAAGACGTGCATTTGCACTTACACCCCCAGCAAGAACAAGAGTTTTAAGTTTATATTTTTTGCAAGCTTCAATGCTTTTGAACACAACTTGAGAAACTGCTTCTTCTTGGAAAGAGTGGCAAACATCGGCATAATTAATTTCTTCACCACGTTGTTTTTTGTTGTGAATATAGTTTATGACTGCGGTTTTAAGTCCGCTATATGAAAAATTAAAATCTTTAAGTTTTTCATGTGGCTTGTTGATGAAATTTATGCTTTTTGTTCCAGAGAGTGCAAGTTTTTGAACATTTGGTCCGCCAGGATATTCAAGCCCGCACTCACGAGCAACTTTATCAAATGCTTCACCAATTGCATCATCGGTTGTTGTTCCGATAAGCGACCTTGTTGTATAAGTTTCCATTTTGCAAAGTGCTGTGTGCCCACCACTTACAATAAGACATGCAAAAGGTGGATGAAGGTCTTTATGTTCAATATAGTTTGCAGAAATGTGACCTTCAATGTGGTTTACAGCAATAAGTGGTTTTTTTGTTGCATAGGCAAGTGCTTTCGCAAAGTTGACACCAACAATAAGAGCGCCAAGAAGCCCCGCACCATAGGTTACAGCAATTGCATCAATATCATCAATTGTAACACCTGCTGTTTCAAGTGATTCTTTCAAAACCCCATCTATATTTATAACATGATTTCGAGAAGCAATTTCAGGAACAACCCCGCCATAAAGTTTGTGAATGTCAATTTGGCTTGAAATCACGTTTGATAAAACATCACGACCATTTTTTACAACAGCAATGCTTGTTTCATCACATGAACTTTCTATTCCTAAAATCAAAATATCTTTCTTTTTTTCCATATTTTTATCCTTTATCTATCCCCGGCAGTGCGGATTAAGTTTGCAGTTATAAACTCCATAATGTCGCCAGAAAGAACTGATGCTGTGTCGCTTGTTTCAACATTTGTTCTAAGGTCTTTAACCATTTGATATGGATAAAGAACATAGCTTCGAATTTGTCCGCCCCACTCGTTCTTTGCACGTTCGCCCATTTGCTTGTCTTTTTCAGCTTGTCGCTTTTCTTCTTCCATGCTTTTAAGCTTTGCATAGAGCATTTGAAGTGCAATTTCTTTGTTTTGAAGCTGACTCCTTTCATTTTGACATGCAACAACAATACCAGTTGGAATGTGTGTTATTCGGACAGCGGTTTCAACCTTGTTTACATTTTGTCCACCAGCTCCACCGCTACGATAAATATCAAATTTTAAATCAGCAGGATTAATTACAATGTCTTTTTCGGTTACAACCGGACTCACTTCAACACTTGCAAAAGAAGTGTGTCTTCTTTTTGCAGCATCAAATGGCGAAATTCGAACAAGACGATGAACACCACGTTCATTTTTCATGTTTCCATATGCATTGATCCCAGAAAAAATGTAGCCCGCACTTTTAAACCCAGCACCTTCACCACGGTTTTTATATATCTCTCTCACCGAATATCCTTGTGCTTTTGCAAAACCAAGATACATTCTCTCAAGCATTGATGCCCAATCTTGTGCTTCTTCTCCACCAGCCCCCGAATGAATTTCAACAATTGCATCATTTTCATCGGTTTCGCCAGAATATAAACTTTCGAGATATAACTTTTCAACCTTCTTTTGACTTTCTTTAAGTGAAATCAAAAAACTTTCTTGATCGCTTTCAGGAATGATTCCTTGATAAAGTTCATAAAGTTCTGAAAGTGTTTCAACTTCACCTTTTGTGTCAAGTGCAAAGTTTAAAACCCTGTTAATTTCTGCAAGTTTTTTTGAAAGTTTGTTTGAGTTTTCAAAATCGCTGTAGATTTCAGGTTTTTGAAGGTCTGTTTCAATTTGTTTTTTCTCGCTTGTTAATTTGTCAAGGTCAAAGACAATGGCAGGAATGATCAAGCTTTTCCTGCATGCTTTGAATTGTTTCTTTAATATCCATTTCTTTTCTCCGCAAAAATAATATCACACTTTTTTTGTTTTTTAAAACAATTTTAAACAAAAACAGAAAAACAACATAAAATCATGTGTCGAATCATGCCATTATATATGGATATATATTAATGCACATTCCATATCTTAATGCACATTCCAAATCACATAATTTGCTTATTGCTCAAAAAAACAAACCCGCAAATCACGGGTTTGTTTAATATTGTTTATTCTTCTTCACCTGGTTCTGGACCTTTGTCTTCAGCATTTGTTTGTGCTGGAGCAGTTGGCTTGATTGGAGTTACAGGTTGACTTTGAGTTTGTCCAACATCAGGTTGTTCTGTTGTTTGAGTTTGTTGATCAACCACAGGAGCCTCATCAGGTTGTTCTTCTACAACTGGAGCTTCTTCTTGTGCAGGTTGTTCTTCAACAACTTGTTCCTGGGCA
>USJH01000073.1 GCA_900554955.1 uncultured Clostridia bacterium
GATGAATCTGCTGGAGCATAAATTTTTTCCCACACAAAAGCAATTTCGGTTGCCGTTGTGCCTTGATAAACTGGAAGACCGGTTGAAAGTGTTCCAATTTGAGTGTAGCCACTTGGAACCGTTGGAGCAAATTTTATGCTTGTGAGGTTGGCTGGAGTAATTGTTGTTGTCATATAAGTTGAAGAAGCAACTTGAGTTTTCCAGTCTGATGGAAACTCAAAAGAATTATTTGCAAGAGCAACAGTCCAGTTTCCAGAAGAATCTTTTACTGTTTTCACAGCATATTTGCTTGTGTTATATCCAGAAATGTTAAGTTTTGAAACATCAGGCTCTGTCGAACTGCCTTTAAATGTTACAATTGTGCTAGGTGTGCGAGTTGAATCAATAACAATTGTATATGAAGGGGTTGTTCCTGCATAGTCTTCAACAGTCATGGATTCATTATTTGGAAGAGTGATTGTTCCTTGAATGTTGCAAGCCATTTTTGTTGACATAATTGCATATTCAGATAAAATGCCTTCATAAATCGTTCCACCATAAAGGTTCATTTTACCATGATTGCATATCCCACTTTCAGAAGCCGTTGTCCCATTTTTTCCAATTGTTCCACCAGTCATTGTGAAAGTTCCATAGTTACAAATTTGAGACCCATCTTTTGCTGCAGTGTTTCCATAAATAGAGCCACCAGACATGTTAAAAGTTCCACCATCTGCAACATATACACCGCCACCAAAAGTATTAGTGGAAAATCCAGAAATTGTTCCCGTTGTCATTGTGAAAGTTGAATTTCTACCAATATAAAATGCTCCACCACCAGCAGCATCAGGAACTTCAGGTTCTGGAATTGCAAGCGCAGTGCTTATTGCACCAAAAGAGAAAAAGCCAAGCGAAAGAAAAACAACAACTGGCAAGAAAATTGATAACAAAAATTTTAAAAACTTTCTGTTTTTTATCATTTTCAAACGATAGCCTCCCCTAATATACTTTTACAAGTATATTATATTACATAAATCTCCATGCTTGTCAAACAATTTTTAATATTTATTCAATAACACACATGTGTTTATTTTTCCAGAATAAAGAGAAAAAGCAAACAATTTTTATTGTTTGCTTAAACTTTCAACCGCGTCATAAAGTTGCTTTGTTGACGAAGCAAGCGACAAATGGAAGCATCTGCCATCATATTTGCCATTATATTTTCGAATCAGATTGAAGGCATAGTTCTCTTTTTCAACCTTGATAAGCAAACTTTCAAAGTCCATGCCATCATGTTTGCATGGGCTGTCGAAAAGCAGTTCAATCCAAATTCCTTTATTTTTCTCTTTGCGTGTTTCCTCGTCTAGACTTACGCCAAAAGCAGGCATCTCGTGCGAATCTACAACAATTTTTTCAAGCGCCAAAATCACTTTTTCGAACTTATCATTTCCCTTTTCAAAAACATAGTCGGTTCCAGAAAAGGAAACAATCATTTTGTTTGCAACTCTGAAAGAGTCTGTCAAATTATCAAATCTCATATATCCCCCATTAAAAATGCAAAATAAACACAAAAATATGCATGCAAGTTTCATGTTATTATTTTTAGCATTAACAATGAAAATATGCAAACATTTAAAAGAAAAACCCCAAACAAAATTGTTTGGGGTCACTTTTCATTTATTCTTTTTCATTTGAACTGTCAGATGTTGTTTCAACAATGGTGCAAAGTTTTTCACCAGCTTCAATATCTTTGTTTACAATATAAATAATTTCATCTGCAATTTTTGCAATATCTCTGTCATATGCCTTGATTTTCATTTCTTCAAGCTCTGAAATTTGTTCTTTTAAAGCTTCAACTTGTTCCGAGATTAAATCTCTGCTTTCAAAAGATGAAAGATATGCGTCTTTCGCATAGATTTTTTCAAAATCTTCATAGTGTTCTGTTGGGTGCTCAACTTTATGATATTCAGGCATCACAATTGAACTTCCATCAATTTTCAAATAACCTTCCACACCAGTTTTAATTCTGCCATAACCCCACTGAGCAGCAGTTTTTCCAAAATTGAAAGTTTGCTTTGCATCAGTAACTTTGCGTTTTGAACCAGCATTTAAAATCTTTTCATTCTTTTCAAGACCACGACTGATGTGAAGAAGAGTTTCATTTGCATCGTCAATTATTGGCAAAACTTTAAATAATTTTTCAGCAAATTCATCAAACTTCATTGCTTGATTCATTACACTTAAAGGATCTGTTATGAACTTTTCATTGTTTACAAGAGTTCTTAAAACATATTCATAGTCGTCTTTTGAAAGATTTTTAAAGTGCATTTCATTAAAAGCCATCACGAATCCGAGCTCTCCATCATGACATTCTTTTAAAACATCTTCTTTTTTAACATCACAAAGTTCAAAGAAACGATCATTTTGGATTGCTTCGGCAAAATCTAAGCCGAAGTTAATGATTTCTGTTTTCAAACGGCTGTCACCTTCATCAACTGAAAATGCCGGAACAGTTACATCATATGTTAAAGTGTCAGCATCAAACACAACAAGATATGGTTTATATGAAAAGTCTTGAGCATTTTTTGTTTCTGACAACTGGTGAAATCTTTTTTCAACATATTGTTTATTCTTAGATTTCACAACAAAGTTGTTGCATGAAGCATAGGTTGTCGCCCCATCACTCCAAAGCATTGCAGGAACTTTGCTTTTCTGCTTAATTTTCAAAAAATTTTTAAGCTCCGAAGCAGTTCCTTCAAACTCTTCGCCATTGAAATCATATTTATATCTTCTTGTTTGAGGATCATAAGAAGCTAAATATGTGTCACTAGATTTTCTGTGTCTTGCTCTATACTCACGAACAGCTTCAGGAATAAACAGGTCTGCATTTTCTGGGGTCTTATAGTCAACATATCTTGCTTTTTCTTTTTCAAGAAGGTCACAAAGCTCTTTATCATGGGTGAAAGAACATTCAACAATAAGTTCATATTTATCACGAACAGCTTTTCTTTCTTCTGCGGTTCTGCAAGCAGCATATTCAACAAATTCATTGATAATAAGTGAAAGCAAACGATGATTTCCGTCTTCACTATTATAAATTTTGCCTTCCCAGTCAACCAAAAGTGGATCGCTATATCTTCTTCTGTCTTCAAAAGATTTTCGAATTTCTTCTTGATTTTTTCCAAGATTATCAAAAACTAAAGAATTATCAATTGCATTTGAATATAAAAGCCAATCCATAAGACAAGTGAAGTCGCCATTTCCAAAATATCCACTATTTTCAAATTGAAGCGGATCCACTCTGTAAATTGTTGGTTCAATTGGACCATATGCAAGTTGTCTTTGTGCATTTTCACGAAAAGCTTCTTCTTTTGTTTTTCTTCGCTCAAAGAAGAATTTTTTCACATCTGGATCGTCAAGCGACATTCCACGTTCTCTTAAAAAAGATTCTAAAATTTGGAGTTTTTGATTTTTTTCCATAAGTTTTCTCCCATATTTTTATGATAATATTATACCACACTTTCGCATAAATTTCAATAGGGGTTTAATATCTTTTTGTTCAATGCTAAAATGCAAAAATAAGCAAAAATTAATTTTTTAATTTACATTTTAACAAAGTTCTCAAATTATTAAACAAACAAAAAGGTGGCGAAACTGCCACCCTTTTAAAACATAAATTCATGTTTTTTAATTTTAGATTTTTTATATTTAATTCCACGTTTTTTAAATTCGTTTTCAACAATTTTTATAACTTCTTTTTGTGCTTTTTCAAAATTGTCGGTGTAAACAATATAATCATAGTGGTCTTTTTGAGCATTCTCATAATCAACCCTGTCATGAAGACGAATATTGATTGTGTTTTCGCTTTCTCCACGTTCTCTGAGTCTGTCAAAAAGCACTCCACGATTTTGAACAGTAAGATAAATTCCAACAACATCAAAATCGCTGTCTTTAATTTTCTTATAGCTGTCAACATCAATATCTTTAATTGCAACACAGCCTTCTTCAACAATTTTTAAATATGAATCAAGCCCAGTTCCATAATATTGTTGATCTTTATGAACTTTGTTATATTCAAGAAAAAAACCTTCTTTAATTTTCTTTTCAAACTGTTCTTGAGTCATATAGATATAAGTTCCAGAAACTTCTTTTGTTCTTTCTTTTCGTGTTGTATAAGACTGGATCCTTTTCACATTATCGAACGTGTCCATAATTGTATATGTGATTGGAGTTTTCCCTGCCCCAGATGGTCCAGAAATTATAATAATCATTTATTTCTCCTTTGTAAGTTCGCTAAATTCTTCGATATATTTCTTATATGTTTCAAAAGCTGAAGATAATGTCTCTTGTTTTTCAAGGTCAACATCAACAGTTTTTAAAAGATCAATTGGATATATGCTTGATCCAGAACTTAAAAACTTTAAATATTTTTCAAGATAACATGGTTTTTGATCGTATATATTTTTGGCAATGATTGATGCAGAAATAAATCCTGTTGCATATTTATAAACATAATAAGGGCTATAAAAATGTGGAATTCTACTCCATTCAAATTTTGAGAACTCGGTTGGTTTAGCATTTTCACCAAAATATAAATTTTGAAGTTCTGCATATTTTTCATTAAGTGTTTCAGCAGAAAGTGGAATTTTGTTTTCCACACTTGAAATCACAAAATGCTCAAATTCAGTAAACATAGTTTGGCGATATACCGTTGCATAAAAATCCGACAAGAAACTGTGAACATAGAAAAGTTTCTCTTGTTTTGTTTTCGCATGATCAAGCATATACATGTTAAGCAAATTCTCATTCACGGTTGAAGCAACTTCCGCAACAAAAATTGAATAGTTACTTTTGCTGATTGGTTGATTTTTGTTTGAAAAATAGCTATGCATGGTGTGTC
>USJH01000074.1 GCA_900554955.1 uncultured Clostridia bacterium
TGTGCGATTTCCAAAAGGAACAAGAACCCTTGTCCCCTTTTTATAAGAAGACTCAAGACTATCATCAAAAAAATAGTCGAACACTTTGTCAACCAGACTGCTTGCAATATCAACAATAACTTTTGCGTACACCTTGAATTCTCCCCATAATATTTATTATATAATACTATAAATTATATAAAAATCAAAGCAAATATGCAATAAAAAAATCCAGACCAAGAAAATTGGCTGGATTTGATTTACAGCATCAAATGGCAACATTAATCAATTGTTGTTCTTTCAATTGTATATGCACCTTCATAAAATTCTTTGCTTGCAAGTTCAATTGGTTTTACTTTTTGATTTTCCTTGAAAAATTCCGGACGTTCAATCAAAAGTTCTTTTGCTCTTTTTGAAACTGCAGTGCAAAGAGCATATCTGCTTCCTGCTTTAACAAACATAACTTCAATTGGTGGATTTATCATTGCCATAGTATATTTATCTCCTTAACACATATATTATACCACAACAAAGAGTGCGGTTTACAACTATTTTGAAAAATTTTTTAATATTTTTTATTTTTTTGTTTTATTCTTGTTTTAAGTAAAATGAAAGTATTTATTTCTTTAATGCTTCTAAAAATTCTTGTTCATTTAAAATTTTAATTCCAAGTGCGGTTGCTTTTGCAAGCTTGCTTCCTGCATCGTCACCAGCAACAACAAAGTCGGTGTTTTTTGAAACTGACGAAACAACTTCTGCCCCAACTTCTTCAAGCATTTCAGTTGCTTTTGTTCTTGAAAAACTTAAAGCACCTGTCAAAACAACTTTCTTTCCGGCAAAAATTGATGATTGGTTTTCTTTTGCTTTATTTTCAAGGTTCTTTGGTTTTACACCTGCTTCAAAAAGTTTTGAAAGTTCAATTTGATTTGCATCTGTTTTAAAATAGGTGCAAATGCAGTTTGCTATAATGTTTGAAATGTCTGGAAGAGAAATCAACTCTTCTTCGGTTGCATTTGCAAAGTTTTCAAATGTTTTGAAATGTGATGCAAGTTGCTTTGCTGTTTTAATTCCGATATTGTCGATGCCAAGTGCGAAAATAAAACGATACAAATCTGGATTTTTGCTGTTTTCAATGCTTTGAAGAACATTTCCAACTTTTTTGTCTTTAAAAGCATCGAGGCTGTAAAGCTCATTTTCGGTTAAAGAATAGATATCTGAAAATTTGTTAAGCCCAAATTTATGATAAAGTTGTTCAATTGTCTTTATTGAAAAACCATTAATGTCCATTGCATGACGACTTGCGAAATGTGAAAGTCTTTCAACAATCTGCTTTGAGCAACCAAAGTGGTTTGGACAATAAATATCAATATTATCAAGCAAAAGTGAAGCACCACAAACTGGGCAAACTGTTGGTTTTTCAATTGGTTTGCTGTCTGAAAATTCTTCGGCAAGTCCAAGAACTTCAGGAATAACCTCATTGCTTCTGCGAATGAAAACTCTTGCATTTGTTTTAAGATGCTTTCTCACTATGTCGTCATAGTTATTAAGAGTTGCACGAGAAATTGTTGCACCTGCAAGTTCAACTGGTTCAAGGTCTGCAACTGGCGTAACCCTTCCTGATCTGCTGACTTGCCACAAAACATTTTTAAGAAGTGTTGAAACTTCAAGAGCTTCAAACTTATAAGCAATCATTCCTCTTGGATATTTAAGAGTTTCACCAAGCTCTTCACGAATTTTAAGGCTATTGATTTTGATAACCATTCCATCAATCAAAAAGTCATATGACGATTTTTCTTTATTGACTTTATCAATAAGATTTTTAATTTCACTCATGCTGTGCACAATTGCAAAGAGTGGGTCAACCATGAAGCCATTATCAATCAAAAACTGATGTTCTTCTTCTTGTGAAGCAAATTCTTTGTCTTCAATGAAGTTGATGTTATATGCAAAAAAGTCAAGATTTCTCGCTTTTGTTTCTTTAGGGTCAAGGTTTCTGATTGCTCCCGCAGCCGCATTTCTTGCATTTTTTAATTTTTCGTCGTGGGTTTTGTTATATTTGTCAAGTTCGGAAAGTTTCATTATTCCTTCACCTTGAACAACAACTAAACCTTTATATGGAATAGAAAGTGGAATTGTTCGAATTGTTTTAACTTGCTCGGTCACATTTTCACCAACTTCACCATTTCCGCGAGTTGCTCCAATTTCAAGTTTTCCATTTTTATATGTCAAAGCAAGAGATAAACCATCAAATTTGTGTTCAACAGAATATTCTTGAGAAAAAGAAATAAGCTTTTGATTCCTGTCATTCCATTCTTCAATTTCGGCAAAACTTTGTGCTTTGTCAAGACTCATAAGTTTACGATAGTGTGTAACTTTTTCAAACTTTCCAAGTGGGTCGCCACCAACCTTTTTTGTTGGTGAATCATCAAGAACAATGCCTGTTTCTTTTTCAAGCTTTTTAAGTTCGTCATAAAGTTTATCCCACTCTTTGTCTGAAATTGTTGGATTGTCAAGAACATAATATTCATAACTTGCTTTTGAAATTTTCTTTACAAGTTGTTTCATTTCTGCAATTTTGTCCAATGTCTTGCTCCTTTGTAAATTTAAATTTTAACAAATTTTGTTGTTTTTAATAATGTTTTTAACATATTGTGGTGTTAATTTTGCGTTTTTTAATCGATAATTTCAAGGTTTGCATATTTAAGAGATAATGTTTTCATTCCAACACTGTCAAACTTGATTGTAACAAATCCTGCTGAAAAATCAGTAACTTCAACAGTAACAACACCTTCACCAAAGTGTGGGTGTCGAACTTTTGTGTCCTTCTTAAATGCAGAAAAATCAACATTATTTTTCTTGATTTGAGAAACTGATGTTGCTGGTTTTGAAATGTTTGCACGTGATGCGGTGTTAAACAAGTTGTCGTTTTCTTCTGAAAATCTTCTTGGAACAAACTCGCCATCATAATTTGAGCGAACTGCTTTTGAATTTTGATTTTCTTCATCTTCCCCGCATTCTTTTAGGAACCTTGAAGGAAGTGTATATTCGCTTCGTTTGGTTTCAAAAGAAAATCTTGTTCTCGCACGGGTTAAATATAATCTTTCTTTTGCACGTGTGATTGCAACATACATAAGTCTTCTTTCTTCTTCAAGTTCGTTTGGGTCATCACTGTTAACAGCTCGTGAAAGTGGAAACAATCCATCGTTCAAACCAATAATGAAAACAACTTTAAATTCAAGACCTTTTGCTGCATGGACGGTGATGATGCTTGCAAAGTCTTCTTCTTGATCAAGATTGTCAACATCTCGCATAAGGGTTATAGATTGTAAATAGTCTTCAAGTGTTGCACCTTCGTTTGCATCTTCATATTCTTTTACAGAAAGCAAGAAGTCGTCAATGTTCATTTGCTTGTTTTGGTCTTCATCGGTTTTGTCTCCAATTGCACCTTTGAAGTCAACTTTGTTGATTACATATTCAACAAAATCATAAAGTGGCATTGTGTCACACTTTTGCTTAAGGTCGATCAAAAGGTCTTTGACAGGTTCAAACTTTTTTGCTTGTCTATCTTCAAGAAGCCCTTCAACAATGCAGTCATACATGCTTTTGTCGGTTTCTTCAGCAACCATTGCAAGGTTTGCCACGGCAACATCGCCAATTCCACGTTTTGGGAAAGCAAGCATTCTTCTTGTTGCTTCATCATCATGTGGGTTATGGATAAGACGTAGATATGCGATAACGTCTTTAATTTCCTTTCTTTCAAAGAATTTGAAACCGCCATAAACTTTATATGGAACGCCATAGGTTATGAATTTTTCTTCAATCATTCGAGAAAGAGAGTTAACACGCATTAAAACAGCAAAATCACTATATTTATAGCCATAATATGACACAAGATTTTTCACAGTTTCGGCAACATATTCTGCTTCTTCGGTTTCGTTATAGGTTGTGTGTGTCTCAACTTTCGTTCCTTCTCCATTCTCTGTCCACAAAAGTTTATCAAGTCGGTTTTGATTTCTTTTTATAAGTTTGTTTGCAATTTCCAAAATCTTTTTTGTTGATCGATAGTTTTGTTCAAGTTTGAAAATTTTAACGTCTTTAAAATCCTTTGTAAAACTGTTAACGTTTGTAACATCAGCTCCACGCCAAGAATAGATGCATTGGTCTTCATCACCAACAACAAAAACATTTCCATATTTTTCAGACAAAAGACGAATAAGCTCATATTGAGCCTTGTTTGTGTCTTGAAATTCGTCAACATGAATATATTTGAATTTGTCTTGATAATATGTCAAAACGTCTGGTTTTGTTCGGAAAAGTTCATAGGTTTTGTTTAAAAGATCATCAAAATCAAGAGCATTGCAATGTTTAAGAGTTGCTTCATATTCTTGAAAACATTTTGTGATAACATCTCTTTTCTTTGGATCAGGAATATATTGTGAATATTCTTCAGGGTCCATAAGGTGATTTTTTGCATTTGAAATGTGCCAACCAATTGTGTCGGCATTAATGTTTGTGTTTTTATTTTCCAAAATGCGTTTAATTGTTCGGTCTTTTTCAACGTCGGTATAAATTGAAAAGTTGCTTGTATATCCAATATTTTCAGCTTCACGGCGAAGAATTCTTGAACACATTGCATGGAAAGTGCAAATCCACATTGCAGAAACATCACCAAGCATTCTTTCAAGACGTTCTTTCATTTCGTTTGCTGCTTTGTTTGTGAAGGTGATTGCAAGAATGTTATAGGTTGGAACGTTCTCATCAAAAACAAGGTGTGCAATGCGGTGTGTGAGCATTCGAGTTTTGCCACTTCCCGCCCCGGCAGTAACTAAGATTGCTCCATTTTTTTGCTCAGCA
>USJH01000075.1 GCA_900554955.1 uncultured Clostridia bacterium
AAAGTTGAAAGCAATAATCCTGTTTACGATTCAAATCTTTTTGGCTCTCCACTTAAAAAATCTGAACCAGAACAGCAAATAAAAGCTGAACCAGTTTTCAAAAGTTCGCCTGTTTCGAACTATGTTTCAAAACCAGCAAATCAAGATCGCAAAACATCTTCAGACTTTGATGACTTCTTTGCAAAAAGAAATATTTCTGCAAGTGAAAAAGTTGAAGAAAAGAAGAAAACATTCTCTGATTCTGATGTTGAAAAAGCAAAAAATACATTTTCAAGAATGTTTGAAGATGTTGAAAAGAAAAGACAAGCTAAAATTGCTGCTGAGAAAGAGCTTGAAGAAGATAAGGCTGAACTTGATTTAATCTTGGCAAAAATGAAAGATAAAAAATCAGAACAAAAATTGCCAGAAGTAAAGGTTGAAGTTGAACAAGCAAAGAAAGAAGAAACAAAACCAGTTGTTGTTAATGTTCGTGAAAACGATACTCCAAAAACAATTGTTACATCTTCAAACAATTCTGAGCCAGTTCGTGTTGAAATTAAGCTTCACACCGAGCCTAGGGTTGCTCCTGCACCAGTTCAAAAACCTGCAGTTGCACCAAAGAAGAAGGTTACAAACCGCAAGCCACGTGGCAAAAACAAACGTCGTTTTGATGCAGACGTTATTGGTTCTGTTGACTGGAGATAAAATTTAATGAAATATTTGTTTTCAAAATTTAAAGATGTGGGGCTGGGAGTTCTGCCAATTTTGTTGGTGGTTTTAGTCTTGCATTTTTCTTTTGCTCATTTTGAAACAAATCTGCTTTTAAAATTTATCGGCTCAATGGCAATCATCGTTGTTGGCGAAGTATTATTTTTGTCGGGCATTGATGGCTCTGTGATGAGAATGGGGTCATATGTTGGAGATTCGGTTAATAGATTTTCAAAAATGACGGTTGTGTTGCTTTTTGCGTTTATTTTTGGTCTTGTTGCAACGTTTGCTGAGCCAGATGTCAATGTTCTTGCAGGACAAGTTATTGAAAATGGAATCAATGTTAACAAGTTTTTGTTTATTTTCATGATTGGTGCTGGTGTTGGAATTTTTGTTGCTTTTGCACTTTTCAGAATCATTAAATCTATCAACTATAAATATGTAATTCTTTCAACATTTGCTTTAATCTTTCTTATTTGTATTTTTATTCCTGACAGCATTGTAGCAATTGCATTTGATGCTGGCGGTTCTACAACTGGAATAGTTACATCTCCATTTTTGCTTGCACTTGCATCGGGAATTGCAAGAAACAAGAATGCAAAGTCAAACAGTGATAATTTTGGAGTTATAGGAATTGCTTCGCTTGGTCCAATTTTGGCTGTTGCATTTCTTGGACTTATCACATCTGGGAAGGGAAGTGTAAATCCAATGGCATCAGAATCACTTAATATTTTTCTTGATGTTTTGCTTAATACAATGCTTGGAATGCTTCCGCTTTTGCTTATCTTTTTCATTTTTGATATTTGTTTTTTGAAACTTCCAAAGAAAAAGAAAATTTCGCTTACTGTAAGCAGCATTATCACATTTGTTGGTCTTTATTTATTCCTTTTTGGAATTGATTTTGGAATCATGGAAATGGGAACAGCTGTTGGAAAATTTCTTGCAACAAGAAGCAAGGCTTTTTCAATTGTTTTTGCAGTTATAGTTGGTTTCTTGATTACATTTACTGAGCCAGCTGTTAAAGTTCTTGGAAGTCAGGTTGACGATGTTACACAAGGGAACATTAAAAAAGGATCGGTTATTTTTGCAATCGCAATTGCAATGATGCTTGCCGTTTCAATTTTTGTTGTTAAAATTATTTTCAACCTTTCAATTTGGTGGATTGTTGGAATTGGATATGGTCTTGTCCTTTTGATAATGCCATTTTCAAGCACATCTTTTGTTTCAATTGCATTTGACTCGGGCGGGGTTGCATCTGGTCCAATGTGTGCCGCATTTATCTTGCCAATGATGATTGGTTTTGCAAGCGGATTTGGGGGCGGGGTTCAAGGATTTGGACTTATCGCTTCTGTTGGACTTATGCCAATTTTAGTTCTTGAAATTCTTGGTGTTATTTATAAAATCAAGCTTAAAGCACACGAAACTAAAGAATATAAAAAAGCACTTCGAATTTCATATGGAATTGATATGTTCTCGAACATTGAAAAACTTGAAGAAGAATATAACCGCCGCCAAATTGAACAAATTAAGCATGATGAAAAATCTAAAGAATTTGAAAAGATTTTTGAAGGACAATTTGACGCAATGAAGGAGGACGGAAGTGGAAAAATCCAAGGTTAAAAAAACTGTTAAAAGACCAATTAAGCTGAGCGAAATTAATGAACTTTCAATGTGCGTTTTCATTGTTAACCGTGAATATGAAAATCAAATTAAAACAAGACTTCACGACCTTCAAGCAAGAGTTGTTTCCATCATTCGTGGCATTGGTGTTTCAAGATATAGCATGTTTTCATCTTTAAAAGTTGGAACAAGCGACATGGTTGTTATCCTTGCAATTTCAAGAGTTGAAGACACAAAAAAAGTGATGAAAACAATTTCAATTGAATTTTCACTTGCAAAGCCTGGAAATGGAAAATCGTTTGTTATTGATGTTGATGGCTATTTGGGAGCAAAAGCCAAGTTTATAGGAGATTGATATGAACATTTTTGATAATGAAATTTTTGATGACGGAAGCTTCAAACTTGTTGTTGCTGTTGTGCAACGTGGATATAGTGAAGAAGTTATTTATGCAGCAAAAAGTGTTGGAGCAGACGGCGGAGTTGTTCTTTCTGGTAAAGGCAGCAATCCATCTGAGAAAAAATTTTTTGGAATTAAAATTGACCCTGAAAATGAAGTTGTTTTAATCATTGTTCCAGAGGAAAACGTTGTTCCAACAATGAAAGCAATTTATCAAGCAACTGACTATCAGTCTGCTGCTCGTGGAATGGTTTTCTGTCTTCCAATTTCCTATGTTACTGGAATGACCCATGTTCGGGAAGAAGATGAGAAAGATATTGAAATTGAAGAGAAAATTAAAGAGTTTGAAGAAGAAAAGAAAAAGAAAGGAACAAAAAATGGAAAATAAAATTTGCCAAAGTTGCGCCATGCCAATTTCATCTGTTGATCAACTTGGAAAAAACAAAGATGGGAGCATCAATCAAGATTATTGCAAATATTGCTATGATAATGGCGAATTTATCGACAAAGTTTCAATGGAAAAATATATTGAAATGTGCTCTCAAAAAAAGAATTAATCTTAATGAAAAAAGGATACTTATTGTATCCTTTTTATTTTGCTGATTTTTTGTTGTATTCTTTTAATTCATTTTCTTGAATATCTGGTTTTGTGTTTTGCAATATGATTTTTATAATTTTTTCATTTCCAGGACAAATCCCCGACTTTTTAAGATTTGAAATTAAAATATTCCTCTCTTTATAGGTTTGCATAATGTGGCTTTTCAACGTCTGTTTTTCAAGCTGTTCTTCCGTGACAAAATTGGCAAATCCTTGACTGTTGAAATATTTTGCATTATCAACCTGGTCTCCACGAGAATTGCCTTTTGGAAGGGGAATCAAAGCATTGGTTTATGCATAACTGCAAGCTCAAAAATCGTATTTGATCCCGCGCGAGAAACAATTATATCTGAAGCTGACAAAACCGAACCAATATCCATTGTGAAATCTATTTGCTTATAGTTTGGAATGTTTAATAACTTTTGATTGATATTGTTTTTTCCGGTAAGATGAAGAACATAAAATTCAGTTGTAAGGTTGTAAATTTCGTCCCATATTTTATTATTTATAAACCTTGAACCAAGGCTTCCACCTGTAATTGCAAGAATTGGTAGAGATGTGTTAATGTCAAGATTTTTCATTGCTTCTTGCTTTGATTTTATCATGTCTTTGCGAATTGGAGAGCCGGTCCATATTGCTTTTTTGCATCTTTCAGACGTTTTTTCAAATGTTGTGCAAATCACTTTTGCATATGGTTTTGAGAGTTTGTTTGCAAGACCCATTTCAAGATCGCTTTCGTGTGCAACAACAGGCACTTTGCATCGTTTTGATGCAATGACAACCGGAAGAGAAACATATCCACCTTTAGAAAAAACAACGCTTGGTTGTTCTTGTTTAATGATTTTTTTGCTTTGATGAATTGCTTTAATAAGCTTAAATGGAATAAGCAAATTTTTCCAAATTTTTCTTCGAACAAATTTTGTTGTGACAATTTCGTGATAGGTTATATCTTTTTGTTTTTTTATGATGTCTTTTTCCATTCCTGAAATGCTTCCAACATATACAATGTCTTTAAAGTATTTACGAAAATCGGACATTAAAGCTAAGTGGGGCATTACGTGTCCGGCTGTTCCGCCACCGGTTAATAAAATTTTCATTGAATTTCTCCTTTTATTTAGTTTATGTTTTTTATCATTTTTTATTTAAACTTTTAAAAGATGTAAATATTTCTTGAAAAATGTGGGAAATTTAGCGAAAAAGAAGAAAAATGGTTTGCCTTAAAACGTCTAAATTTGTTATACTATAAAAAGAATATTATATATAGGACAGGGAAAAATGAATAAAACTTATCAAGCAAAAGATATTCAAGTTTTGGAAGGGCTGGACGCTGTTCGTCTTCGCCCAGGAATGTATATTGGAACAACAGGTCCAAAAGGCCTTCATCACCTTATTTGGGAGATTGTTGACAACGCAATTGACGAAGCTGCAAACGGATTTTGTAACCGAATTATCGTTACTTTAAATAAAGACGGTTCAGTTACAGTTGAAGATAATGGACGTGGAATTCCTGTTGATATGCACCCAGTTTTGA
>USJH01000076.1 GCA_900554955.1 uncultured Clostridia bacterium
ATAAGGGCAGAAGAGCTTTCCATCTTTCTCTATAAGCGCACCGCCGCAATTTTCACATTTCCCAACTTTTTTAACTTGACCTTTATTGTTGTTTGTTTTCAAGTTTTCGCCATCAAACAGATAACCTGAAAGATAGTTTTTTTGAATTGCTTTGTTAATTTTCTCTTTAACTTCTTTTTCGTTTTGTTGAAGTTGAATTGCAATATCTTTAACCGAATAGATTTTTTCGTTTACAACAGCAAATATAACTCTTTGAAGACCTTTAGTTTCCCCATATGAAATAAACCACATTGGAGTTCCATAAAATCCATAAACGCAAAGAATGATTCCGGAAACAAGCATTATTGTTGAATTTTTTGCTCCAAAAATTATAAGCAAAATTCCAGCAACGAAACCAATTGCTGTTAAAACAGAGATAAGAAGTTTAATATTTACGTCTTTATTTATTTTTTTCATGAACCTATTATATTATATTTTTTCAAAATATCAAAATGTTTGCATAACTTTCTTCAAATTTATTAAGTCGAAAGTGGGGAAGATTTAAAAAAAGTGAAAATGAAGCATAAAAAAAGTTCCAATTTTTTTTGGAACTTTAATATTTTTATTCATTTTCCGGCTCGTTTTCAATTGCCATGCTTTCAATGCGTGTTGCATAGTCAACCATTTTGCTATAATCTTCTTCGGTTGAAAATGGAAATGCATTGATCTTTTCTTGAAGATCATTAATTTGGCTTTCAACAAACAAAACTTGATCAAGTGTTACAGCTTCGATTTTTAAAACTTCAGCAAGTTGACATTTTGTATTGTCAAACTTTTGATAAAGAAAGCTTGTTTCTTCGGCTGTTTTTTTTATTTCAATTTGGCTTGAAGATGTAAAGTTTTCAGGGCTTGAAACAAATTCAGCAAAAAGCTTTGTTTGATTATCTTTGAATGCTTGGAAAACTTCATATTTCAAAAATTCAACATGAGCAATTTTTGCACTAAGTTCGTTTGAATATTTCAAAAAAGAACAATAGTTTTGATTTGGGTTTTCGTCAATTGCAAAAGAAACATCATGTTTAATGCTTTTATATGCTTTTTCAAGGTCTGCAAGATTTTTTTCAAGTTGTTGTTTTTTCTTGTTGAGCTTTCTTATAATGTTTGACGTTGTTTTTGCAAAACTTTGATTTGCTTTGAAAGCTTCATAGAAAAGATTGCAAACTTCACTGTTATTAAATTCAAGAATTGAATCTCTATACCAAAGTTGCATTATTCTTCATCTCCTTTTTCTGTTGTTTGAGGTTGTGCGCCAGCATATTTTGAAATTAAAATTTCTTCTTCGGTTTCTGGTTTTTCTGTAAATGTTTCAGGAACTTTAGCAACAGGGCTTGCATTTCTCATTTCTGCCATTGTTTCTGTGGTTAAGCATTGAATTCCTGCATATTCTGCAATTTCTTCATCTTCTCTTTTTTCAGAAAGAAGGCTGATGTGTGTTGTAAGTCCAGTTTGCAAAACTGAAAGTTTTCTTTCAAGGCGTTCTTTAGATTCAAGAGTGCTATAATATGCTTCAGAAGCAACACCACGTTTATCACGATAAACTCTCAAGCGATTGTTAAGCGAAGAAATTTGATTTTCAAGTGAAGAAATTTGGCTTTCAATTTCACTTATGGTTTTATTGTCACGTTTTTCACGAGCTTTGTAAACTCCGATAAGGTGACGAATAAATCTTCTGTCAAGAGACTTGCTTGATGTTCCAACAAGACGTTTGATAACTTTGCTGTTTGGATTTTGTTCAAGGTTCTTTGAAAGAATTGTTTTAAATGTTGCAAGTGTTTTGTCCATTTCTTCAGGGTTTGATTGAACTTTATCGATAAACTTAGAGCCCATTCTTGTTTTGTTTAAAAGGTTAAGAACCAAACGTGCAGTTTCTGGATCAACTGTATGCATTTCAGATGCATCATATCCAAACAAAACTGGTGTGTCATTATAGAAACCAAAAGTTAAACCAGTGTCACTGTTGTGGATTGCTCTTTTTATTCCTTTTATAACAAATTTAAGATTGTCTTGTCTTTGAATGTCCCAGTTTACTGAATGATTTCTTTTGATCAAAAGTTGTCCGTTTCCAATGTCAACAATCTTGTCAATTGGATATGAACGGTTTCTTCCGTTTTTGTCTATGAATCTTTGTTCGCCGTTTTTGTCAGTTGCAAGCCAGTGTCCAAATGCTTTTTCAATTTTTGCATATTGATTTGAAAGAGCTTGCATGTTTTGATCGCAAACAACAAATGCTGGCTTAAATTTTGGTGAATAATCAATTTCTTGATAAAGTTCAACGGCTTTTTCGCTTTCTTGTTGTTCGTCATGATTGTCAACAAATTTTACAGAGCAAGGAAGAAAGTTTTTGTCAAGATAATAGGTCGCTTGTTGACCATAGTTATTCTTTTTCAAGGTTGTAACTTTTCTTCTTCCGTCTTGCATAACTTCGACTGAAGCATATTCTTCAGTGATAAATTTTGTGTTTGGATCGGCATTGATAATGAAAAATGTGCCGCCAAACATTTTGTCTTTAACTTGAACAACTTTTTTGTCCTCTGAAAGGAAAGATACACTGCTATATTTGCTGTCGTCTCCCATTTCAAAAATCTTTGTTCCGTCTTGACCATAGATTGTATATTTTTTGTCGGTGTCAAGTGTTGCAAAACGGTTTTGGTTTACAATTTTCTTTGCATCGTCTGGTGCTTCAAATTTTGAGAATACATCAACAACATTTTTTTGTAAAACCTTTCCGTTTTCGAGAAGAGAATATCCAGGTGCAACTTTATATGGTCTTCTTGAATAGCCTCTTTGGAAGGTTATGTTATAGATTTCATCGTGACCAATGGTTTCAATTTCGCCAAATCTGATTTTGTTTAAAATTCTTAAAAATATGTTCATAAAAAACTTAATCTCCTTAAAATCGGCAACATTTTAGCACACAACCCTTATTTCGTCAATAGTCAATTTTTCGAAAAAGAGTGAAAAGTGGTTAACATAAGTGTCGAAAAATGTCTGTTTCATTTGATAATATTGAGTTTTTGAGATGAGTGGGTGAATGTGTTGTTTAAAGTTGTTTAATTTTAATATAATAAAAATATAAAAAACATTAGTCAAAGGCAAAAAAATTTGATATAGTGTTAATAATTATAGATTTCGGGAGAATTTCATGGAAAAACAAAAAATTATTTTTGACGTTGACCCAGGGGTTGACGATTGCATGGCTCTTATCTTGTCTTTTTATGAGCCAAGTATAGATGTTCAAATGATTTCAACAACATTTGGAAACGTTTCAGTTGAGCAAACAACAAAAAATGCTCTTTTCATTGTGCAAAATTTTGCGGATAAAGATTATCCAGTTTATAAAGGTGCGGCGCAAGGTTTAAACTCGCCAATTCATGATGCAGAAGAAGTTCATGGGAAAAATGGGCTTGGAAACAAAATTATTGCTCATGATGTTACAAAACAAATTGCAAATAAACCAGGATATGGTGCAATTGAAGCAATGAGAGATGTGATTTTGAAAAATCCAAACGAAATCATTTTGGTTGCTGTTGGCCCTGTAACAAATGTTGCAACACTTTTCAACACCTATCCAGAAACAATTGACAAGCTTAAAGGTCTTGTTTTAATGGTCGGTTCAATTGATGGAAAAGGAAGCATCACACCATATGCAAGTTTCAATGCATATTGCGATCCAGATGCAATTCAAGTTGTCTTGGACAAAGCAAAAAAACTTCCTATTATTTTGTCAACAAAAGAAAATGGAACAACTTGTTATTTTGAAGATGATCAAAGAGAACGTTTTGCAAAGTGTGGAAGACTCGGCCCACTGTTCTATGACCTTTGCGATGGCTATGTTGATAAAATTTTGTTGCCAGGCCAATATGCTCTTCATGACACTTGTGCACTTTTCTCTATCTTAAAAGATGAAGAATTTTTTACAAGAGAAAAGGTTTCAATGAAAATCAACACAACTTTTGATGAAAAAAGAGCACAAACAAAATTCAGAAAATGTGCTTCAAGCAACATTACTCTTTTAACTGGTGTTGATAAGCAAAAAGTAATTAAAAGAATTGAGAAAATTTTAAAGAGAACATAGAAAGGGTCTTATTTTGAAAAAATAAGAAAGGGGTATTGAAATTTATGCAATCTTGTGCTATAATAAGAGCATAAAAAATATCTCCCAAAGGAGGAAAAGTAAATGGCAGAAGATAAAAATCCACAAGAAGGACAAGGTGCTGCAACACATGAGGTTAAAGGTGGAAGCGATAACAAGCAATTCCCACTTATTCCTGATGGGAACATTGCAAGCTATACAAACTTGTATCGTTTTGTTGAAGCTGTAAATGACCTTATGTTTAATGGTGACACTGCAAAAAGACTTTATTCAGACCCTGCAACTGCAGATGATATGCAATGCTTTATGCCAGGCAACACTCTTCATTTGTCTGATTTGGTGAATGTTCTTGAAAAGCATCAAAATTTGTTTAACTTTTCAAAAAGAATGACAAAAGAAGATTTTGTTGCTCTTTATAACTATGGTCAAAAAATTGCTGAACCTGGAAGACAAGTTCCATCACTTGAAGATGTTGACGAAGCTGTGAAATATTATGAAGACAAGAAATTAACAGCAACAGTTGAAGCAGAAAAGAAATATGAAGAAACAACAAAATCATATGATGAAGCTAAAAAGGTGAGAAAAAGAGAAGGAAGAAGAGTTTTTGGACACCTTCTTGGAACAATGGGTGCTGGTCTTCTTTCACTTGCAGTTCCTGCAACTGTTTTTGCTGGA
>USJH01000077.1 GCA_900554955.1 uncultured Clostridia bacterium
ATTAAATTAGCAATAAAAAAAGAACTCGAGATTTTCGAGTTCTTTTATTTATTGATTATGTTTATTTTGTTTTTGTTGAAACTTGTTTGCTTACTGTGTTTGATGGATAAACCTTGATAAGGCAACCATTGATAAGACGTTTGCTTTTTGCAAGTGAAATGCAGAACATAACAGCAAACACAAGTGAAACCAAAATTACAATGCAAAGATCAAGAACAAACATTGAAAGTGAAGCAAATGTGCTTTCTTTAATTAAAAGAATTTTAAGAGTGCTTGCAAAAACTTCAAAAATTGTTGCAAAGCATGTTGCAATTGCGAAAACACTGAAACATGTATAAGTGTTTGAAGCTTTAATCATTCCTGATTCTGATTTTTGAGTGTTAAAGAAAATTGCAAGTGCAAAGATGTTGAGAACCACAGCTAAAAATACATATGCAACAATGATTCCTGCAATGTGTTCATAAAGTCCAAGATAATAGTAAACATTAATGAAAACATAAAGTCCAACATATAAGAAAATTTTAAACCATGTTGGAGTTGCAAGGTTCTTTTTGTTTTCCACAAACATGAACAAAACATAAAGTCCAATCAAAACAATCAATAGAACAAATGCAACAACATAGTTGAAATGTTCTCTTTCAAGACAAGCTGGTGTTAAAACATTAAAAAGTCCGAGAAGAAGGAAAGTGCAGTGCACAAGTGAAAGTGTTAAAAGCATATAGATAAGTATTGTAACAAAACTAGTTTTTTTAATTTCTTTTTTCATTTTTTTTCACCTTTATTATGAAACAATTCTAACTGGAAGGATAAGGAACAAATAATCGTCACCTTCGCTTGGACAAATTGTGCAAGGAGCAATTGGAGATGTGAAGTTGATTTTGATGAAATCGTCTTCTATGTTTCTCATGCATTCGCTCATGTATCTTGCATTAAATGCAATTACAATGTCTTTTCCTTCAAGTGAAACTGTAATATTTTCTGTAACGTTTCCAATGTCTGATGCACTGGTGATTGTTAAAAGTTTGTCGTGAATGTCAAACTTAACAAGATTGTTTTTATCCATTCTTGCAAGAAGGCTTGCACGTTCAAGACCATATTCAAGTTGTTTTTTATTGATCAAGATTGTTGATGATGTTGATTGTGGGATAACTTGTTTATAGTTGATGAATTCACCTTCCAAAAGTCTTGTGATAACTCGTGTGTTGTTAACGTTTATCATGAGATAGTTCTTTTGAATTGAAAGTTCAATGTCGTCTTCATCATTGCCTTCAAGAAGTTTCGCAATTTCTCCAAGAGTTCTTGCTGGAACAATTGTAGAAAATTCTGCAGTTGTTGACTTGATTGGTTTTTTAGCCATTGCCAAACGATAGCCATCAAGAGCAACAGAAGTGATGTGGTCTTTTGCAATTTCAAACAAGCAACCTTTCAAAATTGGTCTTGCATCATCAAGAGCAACAGAGAAGATTGTTTTGTTGATAAGGTCTTTCAAGTCTTTTTGATTCATGATAACTTTTTCAGGGTTAACAAGGTCTTTAATTTCTGGGAATTCTTCAACGTTCATGCATTGAAGGAAACCCTCACTGTCTGTATATTCAATTTTAAGTGTTTTATTTTCTGTTAAACTGAGTTCGATTTGTTCACCTGAAAGTTTTTTAACGAAGTCTGCAAAGAATTTTCCAGGAACAACAACTTCACCTTCAATTTTAACATCGGCAGGAATGCTTTTTTCAATTGAGATTTCAAGGTCGGTTGCTGAAAGTGTTAAACAATCTTCGCCAGCTCTGAGTTTGATTCCTTCCAAAATTGGATTTGTGGTTCTTGTTGCAGTTGCTTTGATAACTTTCAAAACTGCATCGCTCAAGTCTAAGCCTTCACAAATAAGTTTCATATTTTTCTCCTTTATTTTTATATTATAACTTGTATTTTTAATTTTTGCAATAATTATTTGCCTTTAACCATTTGGCGAATGTCATTAATTTCGGTTGCGAACTTTTTGTTTGCATTCATGTCTTCATTAACCTTGGCTTTTGCATAGGTAACGGTTGAGTGGTCTTTTCCGAAAATTCTTCCAACTGCTTCATGTGGCATGTCAAGCATTTCAGAAATAAGATACATTGCAACTTGTCTTGCTTGTGCAATTTCCTTGGTTCTTTTTCTTGCAAGAAGTTCTTCTTTTTTAATGTTATAAAATTTGCAAACCGCATCAACAATTCTTCCGGCATCAAGTTTGCTTTCGTCTTCAACAACGATATTTTTCAATGCTTCACGAGCATTTTCAAGTGTTACAATTCCTTCACCAAGAAGTCCTGAATAGAAAACAGCTCTTGCAAGCATTCCTTCAATTTCACGAACGTTTGAACTTGGAACCCCGGCAATATATTCGATCACGTCTCTTGAAACATTATAGTGCTCAAGTTGTGCCTTTTTCATTAAAATTGCAATTTTAGTTTCAATGTCTGGAATCCCAATATCTGCCATGAGTCCCCATTCAAAACGAGAGCGAAGTCTTTCTTCAAGCGGATTAAGCTCTTTTGGTGGGCGGTCTGATGAAATGATAATTTGTTTTCCAGCCTCATTGAGGTCGTTGAAAGTGTGGAAAAATTCGGTTTGGACTGCATTTTTGCCAATGATGAATTGAATGTCATCAATAATCAAAACGTCTGCTTTTCTATATTTGTCTCTAAAGGAACCGGTGAATGAAGCAGAAGCACTTTTTTTCGAATCAAAAATAGAGTTTATAAGTTCATTAACAAACTTTTCACAAGTTACATAAACAACTTTAAGATTTGGCTTTGTTTCTGTGATATAGTTTCCAATTGCATGAAGAAGGTGAGTCTTTCCAAGCCCAACACCGCCATAGATGAAAAGTGGGTTATATTTTCCTGCAGGGTTTTCAGCAACAGCTTTGGCAGCGGCGGTTACAAACTGGTTTGAGCTTCCAACAACAAATGTGTCAAAAGTATATTTTGGATCAAATGAAGATGAAACTGGTTCGCTTGAAAAATCTTTTTCTGGTTCTTGTTTTTCAGGTGCTTTTTCTTCTTCAACTTCGTTTGCGACCCCACATTCCATGTTTGTGATGGCACTGTGAACTTGATTAAGTGCAGAAATAATTTCTTTTTTAAATTCTGGAGAAACAATTCGCTTTTTTTGTGAAATGCTTTGAGCGTTTAAAACAAATGTGTTTCCTTTAATATCAACTGGGTCGAGATTGACAACCCAAACATCATAGGAAACTTGACTTATCTTTTTGCTTGTCTGCAAAATTTCAAGTGCTTTTTTCCAAATTTCTTTAATGTCGATGTTATTTCCTGATGCGATGATTAAATCGTCTGTAAATTCTTGCTCCATTTTTACTCCTTAGTTAATAATCAAAACTTATTATATTATAAGTTCTAAAAAAAAACAAGTTTTTTACAAAACAAAATAAATGGTTTTGATAGACAAATTTACAAGGAAATTGTATAATTTAATCATGAAAATAAAAAGCGTAAAACTTGTGTCTTTCAGAAATTACGACTATCAGATAGTCGATTTTCCCATGCAAATAACTTTGGTGTCTGGCACTAATGGACAAGGGAAGACAAATTTGGTTGAAAGTGTTGTTGTTGCAGCAACAACAAAAAGTCCTCGAACAAGCAACATGAGCGAACTTGTGAAAGATGGCTCTGCTGAAACTTTGGTTGAAATTTTACTTGATCGAAAGTTTGGACAAATGAATCTTTCGTTTACAATCAATGCAAAAGGTGAAAAGAAGTTTTTTATAAATTCAAATCCAGTTTCAAAAATGAGTGATGTTTTTGGGAATTTGGTTGTTGTTTATTTTTCACCAGATGATCTTAAAATTGTTTCTGCATCTCCAGATAAAAGACGTGACTTTATGGACACTGACATAAGTGAGCTTTCAGGCTCGTATTATAACCTTATTCAACGATATAATAAGGTTTTGCTTCAAAGAAACAAACTTCTTAAAACCGAAAGAGACCGAGCCTTGCTTCTTGCACAAATTGGTGTGTGGGACGAGCAACTTGCTCAGATTGCATCGCTTATTATCAAAACAAGAAAATCATTTATTGAAAAATTGAAAGTTCCTGCAAAAGAAGCTTTGAAATATATTTCATCAAGTAAAGATGATCTTGAAATTGAATATGTTGGAGTGAAGGGAACAAGTGCTGAAGAAATTAAAGAAGAACTTTTGAAATCTTTAAAATTCAACCTTGAAAGGGATATTGAACTTGGATACACTTCGGTTGGCCCGCATCGTGATGACATATATTTTGAGCTTAACGGCAAAGATGCAAGAAATTTTGCAAGTCAGGGGCAACAAAGAAGCATCGTTCTTGCTTTAAAGTTTGCAGAACTTGAAATTTTTGAAAAAGAACTTGGTGAAGAACCAATTTTGGTGCTTGATGATGTTTTCAGTGAACTGGACACAACAAGGCAACGCAGACTTTATGAAAAAATGAGCAAATATCAAACCATAATTACGGGAACGCAATTTAAATTTAAACCAGTTTCAAATTATGAAACGATACGTGTTAAAGAAGGGGTTGTTAAGAGAAAAAGAGTGCTTTAAGTGGCACTTTTTTCTTTTGCGCCAAATTTTGCTTGTTTTCAAACATGATGTTTGAAGTTTTAAAAAAAACCAAACTAAAAACCGGGCTGAAATTTGAGTTTTAAGAAAATTATGAATAGTGTTTTACTGGCTGTGTTTATTATTGGTGTGATAAACAATTCAAAAACAAGGCGGTTTGTGCCATAAAGGGGCAATTTTGCCCTTAAAATTCGAAATATATATAATTA
>USJH01000078.1 GCA_900554955.1 uncultured Clostridia bacterium
TTTTAAAGCTCATCTTGAAGCAGCAAAAGCTAACGGAATAATCACCGAAGCTCAATATAACTATTGGATTAACCTTATAAACAGCAATAAAGCATAAAAATCAAAAAATAAAACTCACCAATTCGGTGAGTTTTTATTTTATGGAATTATTATATTATAAACCTATTCCCCCATCACTTCATCAAAAGAGTCTGAAAGTTCTTTAACTTTCTCGTTTGACATGTGCCCAGCAAAACAAACAATTGTAATTTGTGAAGTTTTTGGAAGTTTTGCAATTTTAGAAATAAAGTTTCCATAGATGCTTGAAGGATAGGTTTCAAGAACCTTTGCAAGCCAAGAAACATTATCAATAAGCAAAACAGTTTTATAGCCAAGAGATGCATAAAATTTTGTTCTTTCAACAGCAGCTTCGGTCATTTCAATTGTCTCATATTCATCACCAATGCTTTCTGCAAAAAATTCACTCTTTTTATAGGTTCTGCATGCTCCAATTTGTGGTGCAATTCGATCATAGCAAACTTTAACAACATTAAAGCCACTATCTTCAAAAGCCTTTTCAGCCTTTTCAACAAGGTCTTCCCTTTCAAGTTCGCTTGGTGAATAGATGATTGAAGAAGTTTGAGTTTTAACCTTTATTTTATTTGAAATTGCAATATCAAAAACATCTTCACTTGATTTCAACTTTTCTGATCTTGCTGTTGCAAGAGAAACAAATTCGTCATTAACTTTAATGATTTGAGCAACTTGGTTATAGTCTCCAGGCAAATATTCAATAATGTCATCTTCTTGAAGGTTATATCGACGAACTTGCTCTTTAGTAATTTTGGCATCATAATAGTTGTCAATAAATTTTAATTTTCTTGCAATATATTGATCTCCAAACTTGCAAACAACACCCTTTTTAAGTGTAAGTTCATTGTCAGTTTCTGCATCGTTGCGATATTCTTCAGAAGGTGAAGCAACTTTCATTGAAAGAGCTCCAAGATATGAAAATGAACGGTCAAAATCGGCATCATCGGCTATAAATGTAGAATCAACTTTTGGCGATTCAACTTTATCAATAAGGTCAACAAATTTCTGATATGTCTTTTGCCCAGACCTTGCAGGACGCCCACGAAGTTGACCCTCTTTTTTCTTTTCAGCCGTTCCATAAATGATTCCAACAATATATTCAATAAGGTCATTTTTCTTCATTGCAGTTGGTGAAGGAACCCCAACTTTTCTGCCAATTTCACGAAGGTCATATATTCCAAGTTTGCTAAGGTCTTCACGTGTATATTGATTTGCGTCCATATCGATCGCTCCTTTTTTTCATGCGTATGATAACATATTTGTAAAATTTTGTAAACTATTTTAATCAAAGAAATGTTTTATAATTTCAACCAGTTTAGATTTATAGCGAGTGTTGTTTGTATTTTCCCCTTCCGAGCCAATAAAACAAAGCGGCGGATAAACAACACACCACCAATTATTGCCAGCTGCGGTTCCAAGTTCAAGAATTAATGCATCATAATATCCATTTTCAAGTGTGACACTGCCATAACTTCTTGTTGGAAAATATTCATCACGAAGCGATGCCTTGCTTTTATATGAAAACCCATTTTCTTTTAAAACACTGTCTGCAACCTTTTCGATTCCTGAAAGATTGCTTTCAAGAATTTTATATGCTTTTTCAAAACTTGTTCCTGCTGCAATTTTTGGTGTCAAAAAATCAACAACCGCTGTCTTGACTTTATATTTCACCGCCTGATCAGACTCTGCATTGCTGTTTGCACGAATGTGCACCCTTAAATATGCTTGATTATTTTCAGTGTTAGATGTTCTTTTAAAGGCAAAAACCACACCGCAAATAAGAATTAATAAAATGGTTGAAATAGTAATAATTTTCTTCATGTTCGTTCTCCTTGAAACAATTATTAACCCACAAAAAATTGTTATCATAAAAAAAAAGAGCAAATTTTGAAACATTTGCTCTTTAAAGGAATAATTATGGCACTAGAAGTTTAAATTAAGCCCACAATATACAACAAGTCTTGTTCCACCTTCAATTTCATTTGAAATTCCAGGGTTTTGATTTAAAATTTCTTCTGGCTTCATTGAAATTGCTTTTGCAACAGCGAAAAGATCTTCACCTTCTCTTGTAACATAGACACGAATTGCAGCATTAGATTTTTGTTTTTCTTCTTTTTCTTCAATGCTTTTTACAAAGCCAATATATTCTTTTTCAGTTGTTTTATATGTAACATTAAGCATGATTGCAAGTTCAAGTTCTTTTTGTTTAAGCTTATATTGGGCCAAAGTTCCAATAGCATTAAAGTCTGCATCAGCTTTTGCATCTGGAATTAAAACTGAGAATGGAGCAAACCCTTTGAAAACTTCTGCATTCTCTTCTTGACCTTGAAGAACAGCTTCAACCATGATTGCCCCGTTTAAAATTGTTCCATTTTCAGTTTGAGTTTTATCAGTAATTTCTGCATCTGTTCTTAAAACATATAAAACATCTTGAACATTTTCAGGAACTTCAATGTTTGCTGCAACATTTTCACTGTAACTATCTGTTCTTTCATAATTTTCAGCAGTCACACATTCATAGGTGTTTTCAATTTCTTTTTCAACCGAGAAAGCATCTTGAACAAGAGTTGCCATTTCTTTAGAATAAACAGTAACACAAGCTGAAAGTTCAACAGAGAACACTAAATTTGTTTTTTGATCGGTTTCGTTCACTGATGCAGTAACCATTAAATTTTCAAGGTTAACAAAAGCATCTGCAACATGATTTGGAACTGTTGAAAGTGCAGAAATTTCTCGTTTAAAATTAATTGTTTTTTGAAGTGGAACAACTTTTCCATCTAAAACATATGCCCCATTTGTGTTAACTTCACCTTCAACTGTAACTGTGTCAATTCCGCAAACAACATTTTGAACATTCACATTTCCGTTGAAGAACAACACTTCAGAAATATTTCCTGAAATTTCCTCTTCATTCACTTCATTAAAGTTGTCACTTGCAAAAGAAACAACCTTTTCATATTCATAGGTCTTTTCAAGTTTCACATAGTCTTCTGGAAGATTTTCAACAGTTTGGATTTCCTCTTTTACAATCCCATATGCATCAACGTTGATAAGTGAAGAAATTGCAATTTCTGTGCCCGAAAAACCAGTAATAGTGTTTGCCATCACACTTGCAACAATATATGCATTATCTTCTTTAACATTATCGAGTTTGCCATTCCATTCAGCAAAAGCAACAACCGAGCAAACTGAATCATCTTCAGTTTGATAGATCACTTGATAGGTTGTTTTTCCTGAAAAATTATAGTTCTCACTCACTTTTTCCCTGCTTGCAATTTTCGCCATTGCATTTACAGAAAGAACCCTCTTGACAGGCTTTTCTGGTTGCACCTCAATTCTTAAAGTGCTTTCAAATTGGTCTGATTTAACATTCCTTTTGCTTTCAACTGTGAAAGCTTGCTGTTTTTCAAACGCCATAAATTATCCCCCCTTGTGGTATTGCTATATTTTATAGCGGGAATTTTTAATTTATGACAATTTTAAAAAATTATTTTTCAGCCATTGCTTTAAGTGAAACATCACCGCAAAGCACATCAGCATATGAATATGACAAACTTTTCCCATTTTCGGGCAGTCGAACAGTAAAAATGCTTGGATATATGCACTCAACAAGCCCGGACACTTGAATTGTTTTATTTCTCCCCCTGTTAATTTCAAGCGAAACATCTTTTCCTTTAAGAGCCTGGACCTGTGCAATGATGTCATTTATTGAAGAATTAACTTTTCTCATATTTTCCCACCTTGAAGCAACTTTGCCCAACTTAGACAGAAAATATACACAAAAAAAGAACTCCAAAATTTGGAGCTCTTAAAAAATACTATTTTTTCTTCTTTTTCTTGGTTGAAAGGAAGTCTTCATCATCATCGTCGTCATCATGATTATCGTCTTCATCGTCATCATCAATTTCAACATCGTCAATGTTTCCAATGTCTTCAAAATCGTCTGTGTCTGGACCATGATATTGATCGTCTTCTTCCTCTTCATCATCTTCATCGTCATCATCACTGAAATCTTCCATGTCGTCAAGATCGGTGAAGCCATCTGGGGTGTCAAGAGTTTGATCTTCAATTTGTTCTTCACTGTCAAGAGCATCTTGCTCTGGAGATGGTTCGTCCCAATCGTCAAGTGGCTTATCATCGTCATCTGGCTCAGAATCGTCAACAACATCATCAATTGAAGAACGTTTTTTTGCACACTCGTCACACATTACTTGATCAACAGTGATAAGATTTTTTCCGCAAATAGAACAAAGTTCTAAATCGTCATCATCTTCAGCTGGTGCAAGTTTAAGTTCTGCTTTGCAAATTGGACAAAGGTCTTCTTCCTGCAAAATATAGTTAAGTTCACATCTAGGGCATTTTTTATATTTTCCCACAAGCGTCTCTCCTTATGTGTCTTATTTCTCATATATTATAGCGATAGTTTATGATTTGTAAACAGATTTTATAAACTTTTTAGGAAAATATTTCACATTAATACATATCAAATAAAAAACATCCACCCAAACAACAAAAAACACGGAATTTTCAATAATTTTATTGATTATTTTTGCTATTATACACTCGGGCATGAAAGACATAAAACTTATAAATCTATTTTATTTACATATTTGAAAACGGGAAGCAGCAGGTTAGTTTATATTTTTGAAATAAAAAAACCAAGCAAGGTTCTCGATAGTATCTTGTGTTACATCGGGGTTCTTGTTTGGGTTTTTTAGC
>USJH01000079.1 GCA_900554955.1 uncultured Clostridia bacterium
AGGAATATTGTTTGAAAAATAAATAAAGGAGACACAAAATGTTTGTTCGTTTTGAGGAATATGATAAAAATAAACACTCAGACCTTTTAAAAGTTTGGAGTGAAGATAAAGGTTCAAGAAAAAACAGTCTTGGAAACTATAAATATTTTGGACTTCTTAATTATTATAAAGACATTAACGAGCTTATAGATCGTCACCCATCAATTGAAACAGATGAAGAAATTTTGAAAAACTTTGTAATTTTCAATGAAGAAAACAAAGATGTTGCAATTGTAATTTTAGACCATGTTACATATGGTAAAGATGGTTTGACAACCTTGTGTGTATATTTCATTATTGTTCGTCCAGACGAACAGGCGAAAGGTTATGGCCCATCAATAATGGACAAGGTTATAAACGATGGCGAAAAACTTATGGGAAGAAGGGTTGATGAAATTTATGCAAGTGTTGACATTGCAAACTTTCCAAGTTCGTCAATGATGGAAAAGAAGGGTTTTAAACAGGTTTGCAACAACGATAACTATAATATTTATGGCCTCAATCTTAAAAAGATAAGAGAGCAAGAAGCGGAAGAAAGCGAAAAATAAAAAGAAGAAATTTACTTTCTTCTTTTTTTATATCTTATTTGTTTGATTTAAACAGACGAGTTCTTTCTTTGATTTTGATTGATTTTTTTAAGTCTATCTTTATGAAACATTGTTTCAACAATTTCTTTGATAATTGTTTCTAGTTCTTTGCCTTCAGAATAGTCTGCTTTTGCAATATAGTCAACACGATTTTGATTTATAAGAGTTTTATAATAGTCTGGCAAGTTGTCGGCATTGTAAACACCAATAGAAAATCCTTTTTTAGCACGAAGAAGCTTCATTGAAGGAATGTCGGTTTCACTGTCGCCAATATAGATGATGTTTTCAAAAGGAATTCGTCTCTCATCGTGAGACATATAGCCATTAACACTTGAATCGATAGGAGAGAATATTCCTTTATTGATTCTGAACAAAAATTGTGTTTTGTTTGTATAGTTAAGTTCAAGTGCTGGCCAAAATGCTTCGCCTTTTTCATCATAACAATAGCTGCAAGCATAAATTTCTTTAAAATATTTTGCAAGGCAGGTTCCTTCAACAATCTCTTTAATTCCTGAAGAAATGATATAATGTTCAATTTCAACACCTTTTTCTTCACCAAACTTATTTATGCGGTCAAACCATGTGTCAAGCCCATCATAATATTCAATATCTTTTCCACAAGAATGAAAAAATTCTCTTGTTGGGGCAATTCCTTTTTCTTTGCACTCTTTTAAAATCATATATAAATATGACATGATATTGTTTGCTTCGTGGTCCTTTGAAAACTGAGCACATTCTGCCCAGAAGTCATTGATATTCATGTTTAAACTTTTAATAAGACCATAGCCCTGCATTTCACTTTGAGAAAGGGTTCGGTCAAAATCATAACAAATTGCAACTCTAATTTTATCCATTTTTCTCTCCAGATAAAAATATTTTAACATGAAAATATAACCGTGTCAACACGTGTTTTTGCTGGGAATTTATTATTTTTTTATTTTTGATTGCTTTATGATTTAAAGTTTGATATAATCGCTTGACTAAAGGAGCAACAAATGAAACTTTTTAAAGATTTGCTTGAAGAAACAAAAGAAGCAAATACAATTCAAGAAAAAACAGCATTGCTTAGTGTTTGCGTGAATGTTGTCACAAAGTCAAAACAACATTTCTCTATTGCCGAAAGAAAAGAAATTTATGATTTTGCTTTTAACGAAATTAAACCGCTTGAAAAACAGATTGAAAATGCAAAAAATTATGAAGAAAAAGATGATATCTTTGCATATGCCGACAAACTTTTATCTTTAATTTTATATTCTGATTGTGCCGGGCCTGAAAGTGCTCAAACACTTATGAGTTTGCTTGAATGCGTAAATAAGCACAGGGTGTTAGAAAATGCAATTGATGAGATGTTTTTGAAACAAAAAATCACCGAATCAGACGTAAAAACCATTCTTGAAAAGGCGGCGGAAACAACTGATGATTATGAGAAGGGAAAACTTTATTCTGGGCTTATGCACTATGAAAACAAGTTTGACAACCTTGAACAACCAGCAAAAGATTTGATTGTGAAATTCCTTAACAAGGAAACTCTTGAAAGTGTTTTAAATTTTGAAAATCTTAATAAAAATCAAAAATATAATCTTGAAGTTCTTTGCGATTTGCTTAGACTATATTTTAACAAAGACACTGTAAGAATTTTAAAAACCGCTGAAAAAATTGACAATCCCGCAGTTGCATTTTACAGTGCAGATTCTCTTATGGAACTTGATGAAAATCCAAGTCAAAGCACGATTGATTTTTTGGCAAACGACATTGTTTATGCATGTTTGATTCACGATTCTCTTGAAAGAAACGGACTTGTCGAAATGTTTCCGAAAAATCTTGATAATCCTGAATATATTGCAAAAAGTGACATGATTCATTGGCTTTGCTATCCAACAGAACTTGGTGAAAAACCAACAGAAATTGAACTTCTTGGAAAAGTGAAGAAACATAAAAAAGAATATTTTGTTTTTAAATATAAAACTACAAGTTCAAAAATTCCGGAAGAAAAACACAATGTTTGGCTTGTTGGTTGGAGTGCAGGGGAATCAACTTTCAGCGAGTTTGAATTGCTTTCAGACTATGAAAAGAAAACACCTGAAAAAACCTTAAAATATATTTCTAAAAAATGTTTTTAAAAAGAAAACCACTATATTTTAGTGGTTTTCTTTGTTTATATTTACTTTTTGTTTTCTTTGCAAGCTTTAACAAAAGCGGTGAAAAGTGGGTGTGGTTTTGTTGGTCTGCTTTTAAGTTCTGGGTGAAATTGAACACCAAGAAAGAATGGGTGAGAAGCAATTTCAACAGTTTCAACAATGTTTTTGTTTTTTTCAATTCCAGAAACAATAAGTCCATGTTTTGTTAAAATATCTTTATAATCGTTATTAAATTCATAGCGATGGCGATGTCTTTCGCTTGCTGTTTCAGATTTATATGCTTTTTTCATGATTGTGTCATCTTTAATGGTGCAAGTATAAGCGCCAAGACGCATTGTTCCGCCCTTGATTTTTCCTTTTTGATCGGGCATAAGGTCGATCACACAATTTTTGCCATTTTCATTAAACTCTCTTGAACATGCATCGCTGATTTTTGCAACGTTTCTTGCAAATTCGATAACTGCAATTTGCATTCCAAGACAAATTCCAAAATATGGAATGTTGTTCTCACGAGCAAATTTTGCAGCAAGAATTTTGCCTTCAACTCCACGAGTTCCAAACCCACCAGGAACCAAAATTCCATCAACATCTGACAAAAGTTCTTTTGCTTTTTCGTCTGAAACAATGTCTTCGCTTTCAACCCATTTAAGTTTCACAAACACTCCATTTTCATAGCTTGCGTGTTTCAAAGCTTCAACAATGGAAATATAAGAATCTTTAAGTTTGCAATATTTTCCAACAATTGCAACTTTAACTTCACCTTTACGGTTGTTGGCTTTTTCAAGCATTCTGTCCCACTCGGAAAAGTCGATTTTTCGATTTTCAAGTGAAAGTTCTCTTAAAACAACTTCATCAAGCTTTTCACCATAAAGAAATTTTGGACAACTGTAAATGTCTGAAAGTGTGATGTCGTTTATAACGCAATCGGTCTTAACGTTACAAAACATTGCAATTTTTTGAAGAAGAGATTTGTCAACTTCGGTGTCGGAGCGGGCAATAACAATGTTTGGACGAATTCCAAGACTTTGAAGTTCTTTCACTGAGTGTTGGGTTGGTTTGCTTTTATATTCATCTGAGCCAGAGATGAAAGGAACAAGACAAACATGAATAAACAAACAATTTTCGAGTCCAACTTCAAGTGAAAATTGACGAATGCTTTCAATGAATGGTTGACTTTCAATGTCTCCAATTGTGCCGCCAATTTCGGTGATTAAAATGTCTGGCTTATTTGCTGACACATTGTCTTTAATAAAGTTTTTGATTTCATTTGTAATGTGTGGAATGATCTGCACGGTTTTTCCAAGATAGTCGCCATTTCTTTCCTTGTTTAACACTTTCCAATATACTCCACCACTTGTAATGTTTGAGTGACGGTTAAGATTAATGTCGATAAATCTTTCATAGTGTCCAAGGTCAAGATCGGTTTCGGTTCCGTCATCGGTCACAAACACTTCGCCATGTTCTTGAGGATTCATGGTTCCTGGGTCGATGTTCAAATATGGGTCGAACTTTTCAACAAAAACGTTATATCCACGCATTTTCAAAAGTCTGCCAAGGCTTGCGGCAACAATTCCTTTTCCAAGACCAGAAACAACACCGCCGGTTACAAAAATATATTTTGTCATAAAATTTTTCTCCTTAAAAAACAAAAAAAGAGTTTTTTTTTAAGGAAATGCAATTTTCCCTCAAAAAAACTCTTATTCATTTTATTTATATTTTGAGTTTATCATATTTTTTGCTTCTGTGAATAAAAAATATAAAAGAAATTGAAATTTTGTGCAGGGTGTAAAAATATTATGATCATTATTTTTTCTTGTTGACAACAAAATACAAAAAATGTAAAATGTTCGTGTAACTAGTCCCCCAATCAAGGGTTTGGTTCATGGCATTTTTGCCCTGAGCAGGCCGTTGGCTTGCTTTAGAACGGACTCCCGCTCAAGGGTCCATTTTTTTTGCAAAAAATATTAGTTGTTAAAACTCTTTTCTTTTTTCTTTTAAAATG
>USJH01000080.1 GCA_900554955.1 uncultured Clostridia bacterium
TTCTTTGCCTTCGTTGCAACCACAAGTGCAATCATCACTGCAACCACATGTTTTTTCGTGTTTCTTTTCTTTTTCGTTATTCATCTTTATTCTCCTTTTCAGTTTTAGATGCAATGTTTTCTTCTAAAATGTCGGTAACATTTTTTAAAATGGAAACGACTTTTCCATAGTCCATTCTAAGTGGTCCAACAACGCCGGCAGATCCAATTGTTTTTCCGTTAACTTTGTAAGTTGCACTTACAACCGAACAATCGGTGATGCCGAGTGTTTCATCTCCACCAACTTTGACACTTATTTCAAGGTCACCATCGCCGGTGATAAGTGGATATAAAAGTTCTTTTTTATCAAGAACCGATATTGCATTTTTAAGTTTTTCAATGTCGTGATATTCTGGATAATCAAGAAGTTTGTCCTTCCCTGAAACTGCCATGTTTTTGGAAATGTCGTTGTCTCGCTTTGAAATGATTTGAATGATGGTGTCAAAAATGTTTTTATATCTTGCAAGTTCTTTTGTAACCAAGATATATCCGTTTTCGATTTCTTCAAGTTTCTTTCCACCAAACACATTTGTCAAGATTTTGCTTGCTTGCATCAATTCTTCTTCACTTGCAATAATTTCAGAAGTTTCTTCTTTAATGATGCCAAGGTCGGTTGAAACAACGACAAGTGTTGAGAACTTTGAAAGTGGAACAAGCAAGATTTTGTCAACAACTGCTTCACTTGCAATTCCGAAATATACAACCGATGCATAGTTTGTTGCATCTGAAATTGTTTTTGCGGCCTTTTGCATGATGTCTTCAAGGTTTACAAGATGATCGTCAAAACTGTCACGAAGCATATCAGTTTCCTTTTTTGAAAGCTTTTTAACTTGCATCAGTTCGTCAACATACATTTTATAGCCTTCAGTTGTTGGAATTCTTCCAGAACAAGTGTGTGGTTGAGAAAGAAATCCCATTTCTTCAAGAGCCATAAGCTCGTTTCGAATGGTTGCTGGTGAACAATCACGAACATATTTTTCTTGAACATCTTTACTGCTTACAGGCTCGGCAGTTTTAATGCTTTCATCAACAACTGCTGAAAGAATTTTCTTTTTTCGTTCGCTTAAATTCACTTCTCTCACCTTCTTTTGGACTTTATATTATTATGCTCAACTTGGAATAAATTATACCAAGATTTAGCAATCAACACTTTCGATTGCTAACAGCACATATATTATCACTGCTAAACATCAAAGTCAACTGTTTGTGACAACTTTTTTAATATTTTTTTAATTTTTTTTGTCAAAAGTGAAAATTGTTTTTTTGTGGTGATGTTTTTATTTCCAAAAGAAAAGGAACAATGCTTAATTGCAATGTTCCCTATTTTATTTTATATTAATTAAAATGTGATATTAAATTGTTATAGAAATCAAATTTATTATTTCTTATCAACGTTGTGTCATAAATGCAACGATTTATGTTTGAAGATATAGATTTTGATTTATAATTTCGCAAATATATGTGTTAGAAATTTTAATAAAAATAAAAAGGCACCATGCAGGTGTCTTTTTAAGAGCAAAGTTCTAAGATGAGTTTGTTTAAAACCAAAAATCCTTTGGCGGTTGCTTTAATGTTGCCTTCTCTATCGATTGTTAAAAGTCCAAGTTTAATGAAAGATGCAAGTTGGTCTTTGTGCTTTGCAAGAAAGTTTTCGTGAAACTCTTCTTCATATGCCTTTGTGCTGAGCCCTTCGTTTGTTCTGAGCGATAACATTACAGCTTCTTCTTTCTTTTCGGCAGTTGTAAGTTTTGTTACAGAAGAAACTGGGGCTTTGTTTTTTGTTTCAAGGCACTGGCAATAGCTTTGCAAGTTTTCGGTGTTGAAGAATCTTACACCGTCAATATATGAATGTGCAGAAACACCAAGACCGAGATATTCATTTCTTGTCCAATATGTAAGGTTATGCTTGCAAACAAAACCAGGTTTTGCAAAGTTTGAAACTTCATAGCGAATATATCCAGCTTCTGAAAGTGTGTTTACAACTGCTTGATAGGTTTTAAGAAGTTTTTCTTCTTTTGGAAGTTTTTGTGTTCCATTGTCGATCATAAATTGGAGCGGGGTTCCCTGTTCGACAGATAAAATGTAGGCAGAAACATGTGGAATGTTTTTGGAAACAAGATATTTTGCAGTTTCAACTGTGTCTTTTTCGCTTTGACCAGGATATCCAACAATCATGTCGGCATTAATGTTTGAAATACCTTGTTCACGAATAAGTGAAACGGCATTGTTAAAGTCGTCTAATGTGTGGGTTCTTCCCATGTTCTTTAGAACAAGTGGACTTATGCATTGAAGCCCGATGCTGAAGCGATTTACGCCTGAAATTACGAATTCTTCAATCTTTTCTTTTGTTGCTGTGTTTGGGTTAAGTTCAATTGTAATTTCTGCATCGTTTTTGACAGTAAAGTGCTTGTAAATTGTTTGCAAAATGTCTTTAATTGCACCATTTATAAGGCAAGAAGGTGTTCCGCCACCAATGAAAATTGTTTTGATTGTGAAGAACTTGTTATATTCTTTTGCACGAATCATGATTTCTTTTTTTAAACATTCAACATAGCGAAGTTTTTCTTGTTCACTTGCAACAAATGAAACGAAATTGCAATAGTTACAACGGCTGTTGCAAAATGGAATGTGAATATATAAACTAAGTTCTTTTTTCATTTTCTTGCTCCTTTATTTATGTTATTAGTCAATTTTTAAAATGCTCATGAATGCTTCGCTTGGCAGTTCGACAGAACCGAGTTTTCGCATTCTTTTCTTTCCTTCTTTTTGTTTTTCAAGAAGTTTTCTTTTTCTTGAAATGTCACCACCATAACATTTAGCAATAACATCTTTTCTCATTGCACGAACGGTTTCACGAGCAATGACTTTGCTTCCGATGCTTGCTTGAATTGGAATTTCAAAAAGCTGTCTTGGAACAACTTCTTTAAGTTTTTCAGTTATTGCTCTTCCCCTTTCATAGGCTTTGTCACGGTGAACCATAAGGCTGAGTGCATCGCAAGGTTCGCCATTAAGCAAAATATCAAGTTTAACCATGTCGCTTGTTTTATAGCCAGACATTTCATAGTCAAGACTTGCATAGCCGTGTGAAACACTTTTAAGCTTGTCAAAAAAGTCATATACAACTTCGGCAAGCGGCATTTCATATTCAAGTCGAACACGCTTTGCTTCAAGATATTGAAGGTCGATAAATGTTCCACGTTTGTTGATGCAAAGGTCCATGATTGGGCCGGCATATTCAGGTGGAGAAAGCAAGGTTGCTTTAAGCATTGGCTCTTCAATATGATCGATTTCTTGAGTTGACGGAAGGTCGCTTGGGTTTGAAATTTCAAGCACTTCTCCATTGGTTTTGAAAACCTTATATGAAACACTTGGCGCGGTTGTGATAAGCTCAAGACCAAATTCTCTTTCAAGTCTTTCACTGATAATGTCCATGTGCAAAAGTCCAAGAAATCCGCAACGGAAACCATAGCCAAGAGCGGTTGATGTTTCAGGTTGAAAAACAAGTGAAGCATCGGAAAGTTTAAGTTTTTCAAGCGCATCTTTAAGTGCACCATATTTGTCCCCCTCAACAGGGAAAATTCCGCTATAAACAACAGGCTGAACTTGCTTATAACCAGGAAGTGCTTTTGCTTGTCTGTTTGTTTCAGTAATGGTGTCGCCAACTCGAATGTCGCTTACGGTTTTAATGCTTGCAGAGATATAGCCAACATCACCCGCTGTCAAAATGTCGATTTGTGTTGGCTTTGGGGGGAAGGTTCCAACTTCAACAACATCAAATTCTTTTCCGGTTTGAATCATTTTAATTTTTGTTCCGGTTTTAACTTGTCCGTTCATGATTCGAACAAGACAAATTGCACCTTTATAGTTGTCATAATAGCTGTCAAAAATGAGGGCTTGAAGTGGTGCTTCGTCATCACCTTTTGGGCAAGGAATTTTATCAATAATAACATCAAGAACATCTTGAATGTTAAGGCCTTCTTTTGCAGAAATCATTGGTGCATAGGAAGTGTCAAGCCCAACAATGTCTTCAATTTCTTCTTTAACTTCATCACATCTTGCAGATGGAAGGTCAATTTTATTTAAAACAGGAACAATGAAAAGGTCGTTTTCAAGGGCAAGATAAACGTTTGCAAGGGTTTGAGCTTCAACACCCTGACTTGCATCAACAACCAAAATTGCTCCTTCGCAGGCAGCAAGAGAACGGCTGACTTCATATGTGAAGTCAACATGTCCTGGGGTGTCGATAAGGTTTAAAAGATAATCTTTTCCGTCTTTTTTATAATGCATTGTAACGGGCGTAAGTTTGATTGTAATTCCCCTTTCACGTTCAAGGTCCATGAAGTTGGTCTTGTGCATCACGTTTTGAAACCGTTCCGGTGATTTCCATCAATCGGTCTGCAAGGGTGCTTTTGCCGTGATCAATGTGCGCAATTATAGAAAAGTTACGAATATTTTCAAGATTTATTTCTGCCATTTGTTTTTCTGCCTTTAATTTTCTAAGATAAATTTTACATTATTTTGTGGTTTTTTGCAATTATTTTATATAAATATACAATGTTAAACGCTCTTTTTTGATGATTTTCAATATTTTTGCTTAAATTTATTGCCTTTTTTGTTTAAAGTTTGTTATATTATTTCAAAAAGAAGAAAAAAATAACATAAATTTACTAGATATAATCATATAAATGTTGTAAAATAGTTAAACATTATAAAAAAAATTGTAGA
>USJH01000081.1 GCA_900554955.1 uncultured Clostridia bacterium
GGGGTTGGTGCTTCTGTTGTTAACGCACTTTCTAAATGGTGCAACGTTGTTGTCGAACGTGATGGAAAGAAATATGAAATCAAGTTTGCTTTAACAAAAGTTAATGGAAAGCTTAAAGGTGGGCACACTGTTCAGCCACTCACTGAAATTGGAAAATCGAATGTTACTGGAACAACCGTAACATTTTTGCCTGATGACAGCATTTTTGAAACCGTTGAATTTTCTGCTGACACTGTTTCAAAACGTCTTAAAGAACTTGCATTTTTAAATAAGGGTCTTGAAATTGTTTTTATAGATGCAAGAGAAGGTGAAGACCAAGCCATTGTTAAATCATATAAATATGACGGCGGTCTTAAAGATTTTGTTAAATATATTAACGAAGGCAAAACTGCACTTTATGAAGATCCAATCATTTTTGAAGGCGAAGAAGATGGAATTAAAGTTGAAATTGCAATGCAGCACACAGATTCATATGCTGAAAGTGTTTTCTCTTTCGTGAATAACATTTCAACAACCGAAGGTGGAACTCATGAAATTGGTTTCAAGAGTGGACTTACAAGAGTCATGAACGATTTGGCAAGAAAGAATGGAAACCTTAAAGATAAAGACCAAAATTTGATGGGTGAAGACTTCAGAGAGGGCTTAACCGCAATCATATCAATCAAAATGAAAAACATTCAATTTGAAGGTCAAACAAAGGCTAAACTTGGAAACCCTGAAGCAAAGCCAGCTGTTGAAACTGTAACTGTAAACGAACTTACAAAATATTTTGCAGGTCGTGGAACTGGAAAGATCTTTACAAGCATCATTGAAAAAGCAATTGGTGCCGCAAAGGTTAGAGAAGCTTCAAGAAAAGCAAAAGAATCTGCACGTCAAAAAAACTCTGCTGAGAATTATAACCTTGTTGGAAAACTTGCAGCATGTTCGGGCAGAAACTATGTCAACAACGAACTTTTCATTGTTGAAGGTGATTCTGCGGGCGGTTCTGCAAAACAGGGTAGAGATCGTCATTTCCAAGCAATTTTGCCACTTCGTGGAAAGCCACTTAACAGTGAAAAGAAAAGAATTGAACAAGTTCTTGCAAATGAAGAAATCAAAACAATCATTTCAGCTCTTGGTGTTGGAATTGGAGATGTAAATCTTGATGGACTTCGCTATCATAAAGTTATCATTCTTGCCGATGCCGACCAAGATGGTGCACATATTCGTGCAATTTTGATTACATTTTTCTATCGTTATATGCGTGAGCTTATCAACCAAGGTCATTTATTCATCGGAATGCCACCACTTTATCTTATCAAGAAACGTGGCAAACAAGAATATGTTTATTCAGATGCCGAGCTTCCAGAAGCAGTTGAAAGAATTGGTGGAAAACCATATGAAATTCAACGTTATAAAGGTCTTGGTGAAATGAACCCAGAACAACTTTGGGAAACAACAATGGATCCAGCAAACCGCTCGCTTGTTAGAGTTACAATTGATGACGCTGCTGAAGCTGAAAAAATGATCACGGTTTTGATGGGTGACAACATTGATGCTAGAAAGCAATATATCATTGAAAATGCCGACTTTAACAAAAATAACATCGAATAAGGAAAAATGAAATGAGTGATAATGAAAACAAAGATTTAGAAAACATTAACGGCGAAGAAGAACAAAAGGTTACAATTCCTTCAACTGGCGAGCAAGTTGATATTGAAGACATTATCGACAATGGAGTTGCTGATGATCTTGTTGAAGGCTCAACCGATGAAGAAAAGAAAGAGAACAAGAAAAAACTTAAACAACAACTTTTAATTTCTGCCGGAATTGGTAAAAATGTTATTGATAAAACGCTTGATGTTGTCATGCATGAAAGCATGCTTCCATATTCAGAGCATGTTATTCTTGATCGTGCACTTCCACGTGTTGAAGACGGTCTTAAACCTGTTCAACGTCGAATTTTATATACAATGTATGAGCAAAATTTGACACCAGACAAACCACACAAAAAATCTGCAAAAGTTGTTGGTGACTGTCTTGGTAAATATCACCCACATGGTGACAGCTCGGTTTACGATGCAATGGTTCGTCTTGCACAAGACTTTAACCTTCGTGCTCCACTTCTTGATGGTCATGGAAACTTTGGTTCTGTTGACGGAGACAGTGCAGCTGCGATGCGTTATACAGAAATCAGAATGGCTCCACTTGCTCTTGAAATGCTTCGTGATCTTGAAAAAAACACAGTTCCTTGGCAATGGAACTATGATGACACTCTTCAAGAACCAGTTTTGCTTCCTTCAAGATTTCCAAACCTTTTGGTTAATGGTGCTTCTGGAATTGCCGTTGGTCTTGCAACAAACATTCCACCTCACAACCTTGCTGAAACAATTTCTGGTGCAATTGCATATATCGACAACCCAGACATCACTCTTGATGAGATGATGAAAATTATCAAAGCTCCAGATTTTCCAACCGGTGGATTTGTGATTGGTGGCGAAGATCTTAAACAAGCATATGCAACCGGTAAAGGCAAAATTTTAATTCGATCTAAGGTGCATATTGAAAACGATACTGGAGACAAGAAAAATATTGTCATTACTGAAATTCCATATCAAGTTAACAAGGCAAAACTCGAACAAAAAATCTTGGAACTTAAAGAAACAAAAAAAGATATTCTTTCCGGAATTAATGATATTGTTGACGAGTCTGATAAACATGGCGACCGAATTGTTATCAAACTTAAAAAAGACACCGACGTTAAGAAAGTTTTAAACTGTCTGTTTAAATATACTGACATGCAAGTTTCATATGGAATTAACATGGTTGCGATTGCCGATGGAAGACCACAACAAATGGGTCTTATCGACATTTTAGCATATTATGTAAACTTCCAAAGAGAAGTTATCTATAAACGAACAAAATTTGATCTTGATGCAGCTAAAGAACGTCAGCACATTTTACAAGGTCTTATCATTGCTGTTAGAAATATTGATGAAGTTGTAAGAATTATTAAAACAAGCGATAACGTTACAACTGCAAAATCAAGACTTCGTGAAAGATTTTCACTTTCAGACAAACAAGCTCAAGCAATTCTTGACATGCGTCTTGCAAGACTTACATCTCTTGAAGTTTTCAAACTTGAACAAGAACTCTTGGAACTTGAAAAACGCATTGCTGAACTCACAAAAATTCTTTCAAGCAAACGCATGCAGTTTGAAATTGTTAAAGAAGAAATGGGTGAAATTCGCAAGAAATTTAAAGACGGAAGAAAGTCAGACATTCTTGCAAGCGAAGATGAATATGAAGTTTCTTCAACTGCAACAACAGGTGCAAAAGGTCCTTCAGAAAATGTTGTTGTTTGTGCAACAGCTCTTGGGACAATCAAATGCATGAGCACAAGACATTTCAGTCAATGTTCTAAGGTTTGGAGCGAAAGGTCAGGTCTTCAAGAAGTTATTCTTTCAAGCATCGATACAATGTCAGACAAAACCGTTCTTGGATTCTCTGATAAGGGAAATGCATATAAAATTGATGTTAGTCTTCTTGGTGACAATAAATTCCGTGATAAAGGCACACCACTTAATAAAATTATGCCAAGTGCTTTGCCTGATGAAAAAATTGTATATTTAATGGAATCTGAAGCAAACCTTATTTCAAAAGATCTTTTGTTCTTCACCGAGTGTGGAATGATAAAGAAAACCAATGTTTCAGAATATCAACTTTTAAAGAGCGCATATCAAGCAATCAAACTCAAAGATGGCGACAAAGTTATCAAAATTGAAGAAGACAAACCAGACACAACAATTCTTTTCGTAACAAAACAAGGAATGGGACTTAATGCCTCTAAAGATGACATTCCTGTTCAAGGAAGAATTTCTGCGGGTGTTAAAGGAATTGCTCTTTCTGAAGGCGACAGTGTTGTATTCGTTTCTCAGATTTCTAAAGATGACAATGTTATTTTGGTTTCTAACAAAGCATATGCAAAGAAACTTAATGTAAATGAAATTGATGTTTTAGCACGTTATCGCAAAGGTGTAAAGGTGTTCGACCTTAAAGGCAAAGACTCAAGCGGAACAGAAGTTTTGGCTGCGGGGCTTGCAAAACGAAACACCGATGTTGTTGTTCAAACACTTGATGAAGAATATCAAGCAATAAATGCTTCAAACATTGAAGAAGACACAAGAGCATCAAAAGGAAAGAGCATGTCAATTGGAAATGCAATTATCCTTTCAGCTTTCGTAAGAACACTATAAAATTATTTGCTATTAAAAATTATATTTGCTATACTTAACATGTAATTGTGAAAAAAACACATACTATTTTCAGGAGAAACAGATTTGGCAAGCAAAAATAAATTTGAAAAAATGATTGAACAAAACTCGAAAAAACGAGCTGTTTCTTCTGATGAAAAAATTCAGAGAGAAGCTGAAAAACAAAATGATAAGCGAACAAAAATTCGTTTGCAAGAATTTAAAAGAAGCGAGCCTGAAAATTATAAAAAGGCAGTTATTCTTTCAAAAAAATATGGCACTCGTGTTGAAGACTATATTGGTGTCGATTTGTCTTTTGTTGACAAAAAAGGAAACATTTTAGAAGGCAACACTCAAAATTTGACAAATCCAGTTGGACGTTATCGTGAAACTGAATTTGTTCCTTCTGAAAAAACAGACAATCATAATCAAAAGCCTGTTATAGAAGAAAAACAAGATGTAAACAAACATTCAAATAAGAT
>USJH01000082.1 GCA_900554955.1 uncultured Clostridia bacterium
CATCAGCAGGAACTGTTCCCTTCAAATGCCCCATATGAAGAGACTTTCCACTTACATTTGGAAACTCATAAAGAACATAAAATTTTTCTCTTGTTTTATCAAAATCCACAGCTTTAAAAGAAGGCTCATTCTCCCACTTTTTCTGCCATTTTTCTTCAATCTCTTTAAAATTATACATGTTGTTCTCCTTTTGAGATAGATAATAGCACATTTTCACGTATTTTTGCAAGTATATCACAAATTTGTGTGCTATTTATTAAAAAAAAGAAGCCGTCAAAGCTTCTTTAATTCTAAACAAAAATTTCATCGTTTGAAGCATCAAATTGCAAATGATATTTTTCCTCTGCAACATTGACTGCACAATCGATAATTTTTCTTCCAATTTCTCCCCAATTCAAAAGCTGTTTTACTTTTTCAGGTAAAGCCAAAACTCTATCATGGGTTTTTCCATCAGATGAAAACGGCACACCATAAACTTGACGAATTCTCAAATTTTCAGGAACTGGCATTTCTCTCCAAAATAGCTCTAACATAAACTTATCCTTATCTTAAGATTATACTTTCAAAATATTGTTCCTGAAATTCTGTTAATGCACGAATTTGCTCATCTGAATAGTTCCTTCCATCTCTCATTACAACAAGCTTATCATCATTATCATTTGTTCTGTGAATGATTGCAACAACTCTTCCAGTAAACTCGTCAAGGGGTTTATGTTCTCCAAGAACATAGGCATCAAGTTCTTCTCTATCACCTGAAACAGTTCCAGGAATATAACCATAGTTCACTGGATAAATAAACCCATGTTTTGGGTGAGCCATTCCAAGTCGACGATCCATTTTTACAGTTACAATTTTCCCAATATATTCTTTGTTTTCCATTCTTATTTTTTCCTGAGAACATTATAACATGAATAAAAAATAAATGCACGCAAATTTATCGTTATGGATTTTACGTGCATTTTGTTTGTTATTATATAAAATTTCAATAAAATTAATCTTATTTTGCGTTTTTTAGCTATATTTAAAGCATAATTTACAATAAAAATTGCATTTTTACGCAAAATCACATTTATGTCACTAAAAAATTATTTACTTTCACGCTTTTTAAGGACTTTTAACACAATTATTGTTCCAATTATAAGAGTTCCAAGAACTGAAGCAATAATTATAACAGCTGATTTAATTTGATTGTTATTTAAATTATTATCTGTGCTATCGCTTGATTTTTCTTGCACTGAAACATTGATTGTTTTCAAAACTTTATTGCCGTCGGAGTCGGAAACAGAATATAAAACCGTATAAGTTCCAACATTCATATTGTCAAATTCTGTGACAATTGAAACATTATTTTGGTTGCTTGCAATTTCAAAATCTTCGTTGTCAGTGATTTTGATAAGTGAATATAAATCAAGTTCTTCGCCCTTAAAAATTGTTAAATTTTCTTTCTCTGCAAAGATTGTTGGAAGTCCACCACGAATAAGTCTGTCAATGAAAGATTTATAAACCTTTTTATCTTCGGCATCAAGGTTGTTATAGGCATAGATAACTTGAACTTTCTTGTTCGCATTTATTCTTTTGTTTTCAATTTCTTCGGTTGTGACATTGTTTTTATATTCTTCAATAATTTCAATAATTTTTGCTCGGCTGTTTTTATGAAGAACATTTGCTTCATCAAAATTTTCTGCAGTTAAAAGTTTTAAGCCGTTTTTTGTAATTTCATATTCAATTGTCTTTGCGCTTGTCACAGCATATTCTGGCATCTTTTTCCCAGTGATTTGCGAGACAACCGAAACAAGGTCTGCTCTTTCAGAGTAAACAATAATTTTGCAACCAACTGTCATTTCATACTCACTTGACGCAACAGTTTTGTCTGTGAAATATTCCTTGCCCTTAACTTCAATCTTGTCAATCTGATTTCCGTCTTTATCAAGAATTGTAACCGATGCAAAAACTTCATCAGGTTTTGCTTCCCATGTTTTGTTTTGGTTTCCAAGGTTTGCTGCACCAAGGGTTGGCGTTGCTTTGCTATAGCCGTCGGTAAATTTTAAAGAATAGCCAACCGTTCCGTTAACACCAAAAATTGTTATTGTTGTAGGGTGTCCTTTATAATCTGGCAACGTTGGTTTTTCAAACTTGACATCAAGCACATTTTCCCCTTCTTTCAGAGTTATGGTGTAAAACTTGTTTTCATGTTCAAAAGATGTTGGAACTTTAATTTCATAAGTTCCAATTTCAATGTTTGAAAGTTCAATGTTTTTTGAAGAAATTTTTAAAACTTGTTTATTTTCGCCATGATATGAAACTGCAAGATTTTTGTTTTTGATAGCGTTTAGATCATCAATTTCAAAATTAATTTTCAAACTACACTTGCCCACATATTTTTGCAAAACATCTTCGCGAATAAGTCCATATTTAAGTTTCAAATTTTCACCGGTTTTCACTTTTTCAAACGTTTCATCTGAAAGTGCATCAGCCGTGATTGAAACCGCACAAAGCCCCAAATCTGTAATTTCTTTTTCAACACTTTCAGAAACCGGCATTGTCCACTGCTTCAAATATGGAACAATGTTAACATTATATTCGCTTGCAAAGAACTTTGCATAAACATCGGCAACCATAAGTCCACCAGCTTTATTCTCACTTGCAAGTTTGCGATAAAAACTGAAAAGTTTTCCATAGGTTACTGTTCCTTCAAACGCGTCAAGCATATTCACAATTGAATAAAGTTTTTCTGAAGTGTTTGTATATGTCCCGCTGTCATTATTAAAAATTGTTTTCCCCGCCGAAACTTTGCTGTATCGACTGTTATTCAAACTTTGCTCGCAATCTTCAAGCTTTCCGATATAGCGGCCACTCTTTTTGTAAAGAGAGTCATCAATCTGAATATAGTGCGCAAGAATGTTATTTCCGGTTTCGTTCAAAAACATGCCTTTTCCAAGCGTTCCTTGATAGCCATGAGCAATTTCATGAAGAGTTCCCCAACCATATTGAAAAATTGCAGAAATTGTTGAACTGCAAACTGCAATAAAGTTTCCGTTATAATAGGCTCCAATGCCCGCCATTCCAGCATCTGCAACCGCGGTATATTTTGTTCGATAGTTCTGGTCAAGAGCGGTTTTCGCATTAAACTCAAGCCCTATCATTTTGTCATAGCGGTTTACAACTTCTTTATAATATTCCAAAAATGCGTCGATAGACTCGAATGGATTGTTATATCCACTTGCGGTGTAGCCACTGAGTTTATCAACGTCTGCAAATGGCACAACGCACAAAATTGCCTCGCCGTCAACAACGCCATATTCATTTTCAGACTGCTTCCACGACGATTTAAACTCTTCTTCACTGTCTTTATAGTGATAATAGTCAAGAGCCTTAACCGAGCTGTTATATTTAACTTCAATTTTGAATGTGCGATTTATCTCGGTTGCACTTTCAAGCCTTGGCGATGTCACAAGCGGAACAGCCCCTGGAACTGTGTCTCCTTTTGTGTTTTGAATTGTTTGATAATCAGTGCTTTTGCAGTTCACCGAAACAAAACTATTCTTCGCCCTTGTGTTCGTGAAAAAAGTGATTTGAAGATTTTGGTCACCTTCTATCATCTTGATTTGAAAATTTTGATTTTCTGGAACAAAAATGCCAAGAATTTGGCGGTCTCCAGTGTTGCATCTTTCTGTTCCAACAAGTTTCATGTTCGCCATTGACGGAATTGCATATACGCTTTGCTGAATAATGCACTCGCCCTCTTCTTTGTCTTGAATGGTTACTGGAACAGTGAGTTCCGACTTGTTTCCGTGCGAATCTGTAACACGATATTTCAGTTCATAGTTCCCAGCAACAGTGCTTTGAACATTGTTAAAATAACATTCAATGTTTGGCGAAACATCGCCATCTTCAAAGTCTTTTGCGAAAATTCGAAAACGGCTGTCTTTCACTGAAAAGTTTTCAGTAACGTTTTTATCAATTGTAATTTTTGTTGCCCCATAAAAAAGCGGAGCATTTGTCTCGCTGTAAAACGAAACATATTCTTCTGCACTTGCACTTTTAAATTCGGAAAAAGGCACAGTTAAAACTGCACCAAGCAAAAGCATAAGCGAGAAGCAATAACACAAAAACTTTTTCATTTTTCAAATCCCTTTTCGAAATTTTATTTTCCCCCGAATTATATCAGATTGTAAAATCTCAGTCAATATAATATTTAATTATAAAAAAACAACCAAAGCAAACATGCCTTGGTTGGTTTAAATCATTATTAAAAGTTGTTTTTTAGTTTTGTAATAAAGAATTATTTTCAGCAAACACTTTCGTCGCTGTTTATTTTTAAGCTTTTGTCTATAAGTAGCAAAATGTCTGAAATATTTGTAACATCTCGTTTAACAGCATGCCATTTTTTAGAATTGTTAAAATCGGTTTTAACAGAATTTACGGTTTCAACTTCGTCGGGATTAATGCAAATTGTTCTGCAACCAGACACACCAAAAGAAATAAACAAAGAAAACACAAATAATCATTGACCAAACCAATATAAAGTGCTATAACAAAATAGCACATGCAGGTATAGTTTAGTGGCAAAATGAGAGCTTCCCAAGCTTTAGTTGCGGGTTCGATTCCCGCTACCCGCTCCAAAAAACTTAGATAATTTACAGGAGGAAAAAATGCGCAAAAACATTGCAGAAGATAAAGAAAAATTAAAAGAAAAAC
>USJH01000083.1 GCA_900554955.1 uncultured Clostridia bacterium
TGAGTCATTTTGATATCTCAGCTTTTTTCTACAATAATCTATAGTCCTTGCTAATCGATCCTCATCTTTTCCAGAATGTTCAATAGCACTTGCCAACGAGTCATAATCTTCAGAAGTTAACTTTGCTTTAACTTCAGTTGCAATAAGTTCATCTCTCTCATTAGGTGTTTTATCCGGTTTATAAAATTTGTAACCAATAACGTCCGTCCCATGCTCAGAATTATTTTTACCAGAACGATTCATCTGTTTATAGCGTGGAACTGTATAGCCCATAATAAATTCCAACAAATCGGAAACCACTATCTCCGCAATATCACCAGACCTTGCAGTTGCACCCAAAGGTTCATCTTTTTGTGGTATAATATACATTTTAAGATATTGTTCTACTGTCAATCCGTTCAATTGGGCACTTTCGTTTAAATCTTCATCTTTGATATAATTTCTTCTTATATGCAAAGCCCAATCGTCAATTACAGAAGAGTCATCAGTGTAATCAATCCTATAACTACGCACCTCATGTCCGCCTTGAACCACAAGTCCTTTTTCTTCAACCAACCAGTCAATATATCGCGGTTTATTCATTTTTCAGCACCTCATATAACACGGTCTTACGGATAAATTATACCATATTTCGTCATATTTTTCAAGCCATTTGAACAATACATAGCAAGAAGTCCGAAACAGATGCTTCAGACTTCTTCATTATTGTTTGATCGTTATCTTATTAAATTTTTATATGTGCTTTCAAAAATATCAACGCAGCTGTTGTCTATACTATTTGCCTCTAACAACTCACTTAATTGTTTTATAGTAGAATACTTGTAATGTATTGCTTTTACAATTTTCTCAAAGCTACTATCAGAATATGATTTTAGCAGCATATCCACCGTTTTCTTGTAAGCCATAAAATCACAGCCTTTCATTGAATACCCGGTATCTAATAATTCTAATAATGCAATTAAATCTACTATATCTTCATCAAACTCTAATTCGACTCTTTTTAGAAAATACTGACCTACACTCTTTTGCTTTGACTTTATGTTATTTGTATAAATTTCTATTTTACAGTCAACGTAATTGGATATCCCCACGTCATTAAACAATTGATATCCGACAAACATTCCCTTTCCGTCGTCTACATATTCATCGAAAATCAACTCTTCGTCCACCGGCTTTTCGCCTATAAAATAAACACCTTTAGAAACAGGCTTAAGTAAACCCTCTTCCTCAAGCCTATTTAATATCTTTAACAAAGTTTTATACGGTACTTCTGCAAATTCAGTATCTTTTAACTTTGATACATCAAAAATTGCACCGATATTGTTCTTACTATATTCTCTAACAAATTTGGTATAATTCAAATTTTCACCTCCTTAAATTAGCTAAAACTTCTCTATTAATTACATTATAACACATTTTGGGACGACAAAAAAGCCGACACTTGCTATTTCTACAAAAATGTCGACTTATTATCTTGGCTCCCCGAGTAGGATTTGAACCTACGACCTTGTGATTAACAGTCACCTGCTCCACCGCTGAGCTATCGGGGAATATATATAAAACTGTGTGATTTCTCACACAAGTGAACCTATTATATAATGAAACTTTCACTTTTGCAAGTATTTTTTTGAAAAAATTTTATTTTATTTTAAAAAGTTTTTTTTCTTAAAAGAATTAAAACATTCAAAACACAAATAAAAAAACTTTAAAATAAAATTCACAATATATAATCCTTCCCTATTCTTTATTTATTTGTGCAAAAAAAGAACCCAATTTTATGAGTTCTTTTATTTATTTTATTGTTTTTCAGTTTCTTTTATTCCATAAAGTTTTTCAATTTCATTTTTAAGCTCTTTTTCAGTAACTGCGCCAAAGTTGTTTTCCGAATTTTTTAAATCTTCCTGCAAAAATACGATTCCATAGACACAATTTCCAGCTGCGACAATTGGAAACCACTCTCTGTCATCTGGAAGCATTTTATCAAATGGAATTTTATCCATATCAAACCATTCAGGAATCATTTCTTCAGTTTCTATGATTTCACCAGCAAAATGTGTGCAAGTGTAAATGTTTAAATTAAGATCTACTCTTTCACCTTTATACCATGTGTCAAAGCGAATGAGACCAACTTGTTTGAAAGTTGTTGGTGTAACACCAATTTCTTCTTGGGTTTCACGAATCATTGCTTGTTCGATTGTTTCGCCAGGGTCTTGTTTCCCGCCAATTCCATTAAAGGTCCCCATTGCAAATCCACGTTTCTTCTGTGCAAGAAGCACCTTTCCGTTTTTTAAAATTAATACAAGTGTTGTGTTTATAGTTCTTTTCATAATATTCTTTTCTCCTAAAGTTTAATTTTTTTGGCTGTAAAAAATAAAAAACCTCCTATCAGACAAACAATAATAACAACAGCCAGATTTACAATTGTTAGTATTTTTTGCCATTCTTAGAAAGTTTCAAAAGAACCATCTCACAATAATGCATTATGGAATGGACGAATATAATGATACTATTATTCTACTAAAACTTTCACATTTTGTCAACCCCCATTTTTTATGAATGTCCTTATAAAAACATATTGCATCTAAAAAAAACAAAAATGCTATTTAAAACAAAAAAATATTCTTTTTGTAATGTATTATATTTTCATTATTCTTATATATTTAAAACAAGTGTGTGTTGACAATATTATATTATTAATATATACTCTAAAAGGCCTTATCATTATTTTTTAATATATTGCGGATGAAAAATGATAAAGAAGTTCACAGCATTTGCTTTTGCTTAAATTATTTTTTTAATATGCCAGTGAACAAATTTCTTACAAAGGAAGGTGATATATATGAACAAAAAAACACAAAAGAAATCCCTTAGTTCCTATTTCAAAAAATATACTGGGATAATTTTTCTTTACGTTTTGTTAAATGTTGTCGCATCTTTCATTTCAATTTTTAACACAATCGTTGCTGCACAATCAATCGTTTCTGTAACCACAGGAGAATATATTGAAGCAATCAAATATCTCGCGATTGCTCTTGCCCTTGGCGTTACACAAATTATATCTTATCAATTAGCGAACACAATATATACAAAATATAGCATCAAAATCATTGCAGACATGAATGCTGACCTTTCAGGGCAAGCTTTCAAACTTAACTCTGCAACCTATTCAGCACATGGAACCGGAGCTTTCGTTCAAAGAATTGTTAGCGATCCAGACCGTGTTGTTGACAGCCTTTCAGATTTGACAAGTCTTATTATTGACAGCATCTCATCTTTCACCCTTATCGTTTATATTGCCGTTTTAAACATTTATGTTGCACTTGCATGCATTGAAATTTTAATTCTTTCACTTCTCGTTGAAGCAATCAGAGTTGTTTCAAGAAGAAAATATAGAAGAGAGGTTTCTCAAAAAGGTGACAAAATTAACAGCATTACAACCGAAATCATTCGAAGCGAGAAAGACGTTAAGTCTCTTGGACTCGAACCAGAGCTTCGCAAAGAAGTTAAAGCCTGCTATGAAGACTATGGCTCATCATGGACAAAACTTGGACTTGCCGATGGTTGGCTTTACACTCTCAGAACCGTGATTGCTTCTGTTGGCGGAGTTGGATTGTTGTTCCTTGGAATTCACTTGATGGATATCGGAGCAATCACCCTTGCAACTTATATGATCATTTACTCTAACCGAGACAGTATTCGTGGCCTTACTTGGTCGCTTGGACACATTATCACAAACATTATCGACATTAAAGTGTTCAGCGCAAGAATGTTTTCACTTTTTGACGAATTTGAATTTCAAACCGAAAAATTCGGAACAACTCACCTTGAAAATGTTAAAGGTGAAATTGAATTTAAAAATGTTTGCTTCACATTCCGTGACTATGACTATGAATATCCAACCAAGAAAAAACTTGGAAAAGAAGCATGGAAAAAACTTTCAAAAGAAGAAAGAACAAAAGTTAAAAGAACTCTTGCATCTGAAAGCAAAGTTTTCGATAACCTTAATTTTAAAGTTGAACCAAATCGCACTGTTGCATTTGTTGGAAAATCCGGAAGCGGAAAAAGCACAATTTTGAATCTTGCTTCTAAAATGTATACCGTTGACAGTGGTGAAGTTTTGATTGATGGCGTGAACATTAATGACCTTGATAAAGAATCACTCAGAAGCACAATTTCACTTGTAAACCAATTTCCTTATATTTTTGACATGACTATCAAAAACAATTTGCTTCTTGCAAAACAAGATGCAACTGATGAAGAAATTGAAAGAGCAATTAAAATGGCATCACTTGACGAGTTCATTACTTCCCTTCCAAAAGGAATTGAAACAAAGGTTGGAGAAAGCGGAATCAAGCTTTCTGGTGGACAAAAGCAACGTCTTGCAATTGCAAGAGCACTTTTAAGAAAATCACCAATTATCATTTTTGACGAATCTACTTCTTCACTTGACAATTTTGCACAGAACGAAGTTAAAAAGAGCATCGACTCACTTAAAGGAACAAGCACAATTATCATTGTTGCCCACCGCCTTTCAACAATTAAAGATGCTGACACAATTTTCTTCCTAGATCATGGAGAAATTGTTGACAAAGGAACTTTCGATGAATTGTATTCCCGCAATGATACTTTCAAAACAATGTTCCTTGCAGAAAATATATAATGAATTATAAATTATA
>USJH01000084.1 GCA_900554955.1 uncultured Clostridia bacterium
GTTTATATAATACCAAAACTTTTTGATAATTGCAAGAGATTTTTATAATTTTTTGATTTTTTTTAATTTAATTTTAACATGATGGCTCACACTTCCCTATTTTTCGAACTTTGATTCAGTTTGTTTGTTGAAAATTTGTGTAATATTTACTATCTTTAAAATGCTTATCATTTTTATTTGCAAACATTGCTTATTTGTTTTATTATATCTTTCAAGGAGAAATGTTTATGGGATTTATTATAAATATTGAAGGCACTGATGGATGCGGAAAGCACACTCAGTCAGAAAAACTTGTTGAAGCTTTAAAGGAACAAGGAAAAGATGTTATCACTCAATCTTTCCCAAACTATGACAGTCCATCATCTGGTCCAGTTAAAATGTATCTTGGTGGCGAGTTCGGTGACACTGCGTCTTGTCTTGATGCATATCAAGCATCTGCACTTTTTGCGATTGACAGGCTTTGCACAATGAAAATGCTTGACACTGAAAATAAGGTTGTTGTTCTTGATCGTTACACCAATTCTAATCTTACTTTCCAAAATACAAAAATTTTAGATGTTAAAGAAAGAGATAAGTTTGAAAAATGGCTTTTGAATTTTGAGTTTGAAGATCTAAAACTTCCAAAACCAGATGTAGTAATTTTTCTTGATATGCCAGTTGAGAAAAGCATTGAACTTGCACATGCAAGAAAAGAACTTAAAACTGGTGGCAAAAAAGACATTCATGAAGCAGATGATGCATATCTTACACATTGCTATAATGTGGGAATGGAAACAGCTAAAAAATATGGTTGGACAGTTGTTCACTGCACCGATGCTTCTGGCAATATAAAAACAATTGAAGATCCATAAAGACATTTTAAAAATTGTTCTTGAAAAATTAAACAATAAATAAAAAACGCAAAAATAAATAAAAAAAGTGCAAATTTAATATAGATTTGCACTTTTTTAGTGTTTTTTTATATTTAATAATGGGATTGATTAGGGATATTTTATGTTTTTGATATGTTCAGAATTTTATAAATTTGATTGAACTAGTTCATCGAAATTTTTGAAAGTTCTTCATATGCTGATGTGTCTTCAAGAAAATCAGTGTCATGATTTTTGCTGATTTGATCAAAAATTTGTTTTGCTTTTTCATATGTTTTGATGCTGATAAATCCAAAAACATCTTCAATTCTTCCGTGTTGTTTTGTTCCATAAATAGAACCCGCACCACGAGATTCAAAGTCAAATTCTGCAATCTCAAAACCGTTTAAATGGTCTTTAAAAAACTTTATTCTCTCATAAGATGTTTCATTAAGGTTTCTTGCCATGCAGAAACAATATGACTGTTGCCCTGCTCTTCCAATTCTTCCACGGAGTTGATGAAGTGTTGCAAGGCCAAATTTTTCAGGACTGACAATAACCATTATATCTGCTTCTTTAATGTCGATTCCAACTTCAACAATTGTTGTTGAAACAAGGATTTTTGCTTCTCCATTTTTAAATTCTGAAAGAATTTTTTCTTCAGTTTTAGAGTCTAGTTTTCCGTGTGCAAGCTTTACAACTTTCTCGCCAAAACGATTGCACATTGTTTTATAAAGCTCTTTTGCGGATAATCCTTGGTATGAATCATCATCGTTTTCATCAATGTTTGCACAAACAATATACACCTTGCTTCCGCATTTGATTTTATCGGAAATAAATTCCCACATGTCTTCTTCTTTATTTTGCTTTATAATGTTTGTTTGAATTTGTTTTTCTTTTGGTGGTTTTTCAATTTTTGAAACATCAATACCGCCGAAATATACAAGTTGCATACTTCTTGGAATTGGTGTTGCAGAAAGCATTAAAAGATCAGGGGTTTTGCATTTTGAAAGTAGTTTTGTTCTTTGCGAAACACCAAATCTATGTTGCTCATCAATAACGATTAAAGACATGATATCTGAACAAATATCGTCGTTTAAACAAGCTTGTGTTCCGACAATCAAACATGGAATATTGAATCTCATGTTTGTTAAAATTCTTGCCCTTTCATCACCACTTGACGTGCTTGAAAGAAAACAAATTTTAAGACCAAGTTCGTCGAAATATTTTTTCATTTCTTGATAGTGTTGTTTTGCTAAAATCTCGGTTGGTGCAACCATCATTGCTTGATATCCACTTGCAACACAAACAGAAAGAGCAATCATTGAAACTACGGTTTTTCCACTTCCAACATCACCGTGAACAAGACGATTCATTGAATGCGATGAGCACATATCTTTTTCAATTTCTGAAAGGACTTGTTTTTGTGACAAAGTAAGTTCATATGGTAAAAAACTGCAAATTTGATTGTAAATTTGTGAAAAACAACTATAAATTTGCACTTTTTGTTGATTTTTCTTATTTTTGAGATTTGTGTTAAATTTAATAAAAGGCATTATTGTTTCAATATCTAACCTTTCCTTTGCACCTTCTAATTGTTCTTTGTTTTCAGGATAATGGACATGTTTTAAACAATCATTAAGATTGTTTGCAAAATATTCTTTTTCTATTTCATTTGGAAAAATTGAGCCGATTTTACATTTTTCAAGAGCTTTTAAAATTGACTCTGACATGACAGTCTGACCAATGTTTTTGAATGTTTTATATACAGGCAAAAGTCCATTTTCAATTTTAATTTTGTTTTGATTTCTATATGTTGAAACAACGAAATAGTTCTTTTTTGTTTGGCTGTTTTTCCCATATAGATAAAGAATGTCACCGCTATTTATTGCTCTTTTAAGATATGTTTGATTATACCATATGCATGAAAAAATGTGCCCTGATGTATCAGAACATTTACACATGCTATAATTAAAATTTTTTCTTATTCTTACAACTGAAATTTCACTTAAAACAGTTGCTTTGATAAGTTTATATTTTCCGTCTTCAGCAAAAGTGTCTGGGTTATCAAGGTCATAATAAAAGCGTGGAAAATGAAAAATTAAATCTTCCGCTGTGTTAATATTATGGCTTTCAAGGGTTTCTATTCTCGCCTGCCCGAGACCTTTGATTTCTTTAAGTTCCATATATTCATTATATCGCACATTCATTTCTTTCGCAAATGTTTAAAAGTTTTCATGAAAAAAGAGATAGAATTTTCTATCTCTTTAAATTTATTATTCAATGCTGATAAGATAATAGTAAAGTGGTTGTCCACCATTATGATATGAAACTTCAATATCAGGATATTTTTCAGCAAGCTTTTCTTGAAGGGCTGATGCATCATCTTCTTTCACTTCTGAACCATAGAAGAGTGTCAATGTTGATGCATCTTCTTTCATGAGTTTTTCAATTGTAGAAATTGTTACATCTTGAAGGTTTGTATTCTTTGCAATAATGTGTTTTTCATTAAGCCCGATAAAGTCGCCTTCTTTAAGTTTGAAGCCATCAATTGATGTTGCACGAACTGCATAGGTTACAGATCCGCTTGTAACAGTGTCAATTGCTGAAAGAACGTTTGTTTTGTTGTCTTCAACACTTGCTTCTTGATCAATGTTGATTGCAGCAGTAATTCCTTGAGGAACTGAATGTGTTGGAACAACGACAATGTTTCTTCTTGAAAGGTCGTTTGCAAGCTCTGCAGCAAGCACAATGTTTTTATTGTTTGGAAGAACAAATACGGTTTCAGCTGCAACTTTGTCGCAAGCTTTTGCAATGTCTTCAGCACTAGGGTTCATTGTTTGACCACCTTCAATTACATAGTCAACATTAAGATCTCTGAAAAGTGAAGCAAGACCTTCACCAGCGCAAATTGCAACAACTCCAATTGGTTTAAGTTGTTCTGGTTCGTTTTGAATTTTAAGTGCACGGTTTTGTTCGAGCATGTTTTCAATTTTAACACCATTAATTTCACCAAGTTTAAGAGCATTTGTAAGTGCAACACCTGGCTGATTTGTGTGAACGTGAACTTTGATAAGGTTAAGGTCGCCAATGCAAATTACACTGTCACCAATGCTCATCAATGTTTCGCGAAGTTTGTCAATGTCTGCTTCGGTTGTTTTTTTGTTGATGTTGATAACAAAAAATTCTGTGCAATATGCAAATTCAATGTTCGCAAGGTCGTTATAATCAACTGTTGCATTGCTTGCAGTTGCATCTTGTGCAGTTTGGTCTTCAAAATTGATTTCAAGTTCGCTTTCGTCTCCTGAAATCACTTTCAAAAATCCTGTTAAAACAACCAAAAGACCACGACCACCAGCATCAACAACCCCAGCCTTTTTCAAAACTGGAAGCATTTCTGGTGTCATTTTTAAAATTTCTTCACCAGCTGCAAGAGTTTGTTTCAAAAACTCTTCCATGTCTGATGTCTTTTTGGCAATTTTTACAGATTCTTCGCTCATTACACGAATAACTGTTAAAATTGTTCCCTCTTTTGGTTTTGTAACGGCTTTATATGCAACATCTGCACCTTCTTTAAGAGCCTTTGCAAAAAGCTTTGTGTCGATTTCTTTTTCGTTTACAAGAACAGATGAAAAACCTTTAAGAATCTGTGACAAAATAACCCCAGAGTTACCACGAGCACCTTTTAAAGCACCTTTGCTTACGGCGTCTGCGATATCTTCGAGATTTTTTTTT
>USJH01000085.1 GCA_900554955.1 uncultured Clostridia bacterium
TCTGCTTTCTCCCGCACCTCTTGGCGCATCTGAATGGCCACCACCGCCACCACCAGCGTTATCACTTTTCTTAAATTTCTTCTTAACTTCGTCATAAATTGCCGAGCCAGGAACAAAGTTCTTTAAGTTGCCCATGAAACCCTTGCCTTTCTCACCACGAACAAAGTCAAGAGCTTTTGAGCCAGAAATAGTTGCACCAACATCAGCAGTCATACCTTTAACATTTTTCTTTGCATCATCACCCATTTTAGTAACTTCTGCTTTGGTTTTTGATGTGTCAACAAATCCTTGAATAATGCCTGGTGCAGTTTGAATCATTGTTAAAGCAACAAGCATGAACAAGAGTTCTGAAACGCTATTGATAAATCCAGGTGAAACCCCTCTTAAGAAGTTGCCTTCTGCGAGTGAGTCAAGATCCGCCTGAGTGAACAAATGTGAAATTGATTTAATTGCTGGGCACATGATAAAGAACAAGTTAAGCCCAATCATTACACCATAGGCACTAATAGTTTTACTTATCACACCATCTTTCCAAGAAGAAAATCTTGCACCATCGTCAAATGGCATAAGCGATGCAACCCCAGGAAGAATGATGAAATATAATGTGATATCAAAAATTCTTTGAATAAGTCCCCAAACTGCTTTTCCAAGCATTGTTAAAAGAAGACATGCCGCAAATACTAATATTACAAAGTTTACAAGCATTGGGATATAGTAAATTTGAAGTTCAAGCGATGGAGCACTTTTACTTGTAAAGTTATAATCAAGTCTAAGTGAAGCATCAAGAATTTGGAATGCACTTGTATGATATTTATTCGCTGAGAAACCAGCTCCAAAACAGATTTCAAGTCTCCATGTCTTTTTGTTGAACCATGAAGAGAAAAGTTGAAAGTCAAGGAAGAATTGGTTTCCAGAAACATATTCTCTTGAGAATGTTACAGTTGCAGTTGATTTAAGATGTTGTTCGGTGATAGAAGAAATATCCTCGCCACTATCATAAACCTGAACAACCTTCAAATCTTCAGCGCCAGAAATTGCACGATTTGAATTGTTGATTGCATCAAGCCCATTGATTTGTGAAGAGCCATCATGATCTGCAACTGAATAGAATGTTGCAAATGGGGTTTTATCACTATCTTCGAGAGTAACTTCTGTTGTCCAGATATATTCATCATCATTCTTAGACAAATATTTAGAATAAATTGATTCTGGTCTTACATATGCACTCTTAATTACAAGATTTTTAAGCTCTTTAGTGCTCTCTCCAGTTACTGGTGAATGTTGATAATATTCAACATTGCTTCCTGATTTAACACCAAAAGCGAACATATTGTGATATGTTAATGTAATATTAATCAAATCAGACTCAATTGGAGTTAATGTTTCAATTCCGTTTGAGCAGTTATATTCAAATTCAAAATAATAATTTGCAGAATTCATGAAATAGGTATACGAATAAATTGTCTTATTTGTTGCCGAATCAGTTCTTGAAGAATTAAATGTCATTTCATATGGAGATGCTGTATAAGCATTGTCAGACTTTCCAATATACATTTGATGACCATCAACAACAAAATAGTAAATCTTATAATTGATAAGCTTCAATTCATGTGTATCTATATTATATGAAACTCTTACAACTGGACCATTTTTACCTTCTGTAGATTTTTTCATATAATAATGATATTCAATTTTTCCATCAGCTGAAGCACTTGCATTCACTTCTTCTGCGCCGTCATATTTGATTACATCTTTAGAATAGTCATTATAGAGTCTTAAAATTTCAAATGAAAGACAAGGTTGCCCCATTGTTGTTTCAATATTATTTGGATCTTCAAAAATTGAACCACTTTTTGATGTCAAGCTTTCACGTTTAGTGTTAAACACCAAAGTGTTAACATTTGAATTTGATTCAAAATGAATCATAAGGTTTGAGTTTCCATCTTGTGGAACACCAAAGTGAATATATTCACCAACAATGCCGTTGTTGCCACTTATTCCATCAATATTATAATTAGCTTTAATTTGTCCAGAATTTTGACCTTGCAAAGGTGCTGTGCAGCCTTTTGTGTTTGATGAAACACATGCAAAGAAGTCATCAGTTGGGTTTTGATAATATGAAATTATAAATTCTACACGAACAGTTCCTTGTGAGTTTCCAGTTCCCAAATATGAAACAAACACATAAAGCGGCAAATCATAAACAGCTTCAGACTCTGCCGACAAAACTTCTGTTGTTTCACCAACATTTGTCACTGCACCTGCAGGAATTCTTGCTTTAATTGTTTTATTAGATTTAAAAACAATAATGTCTCTATCTAAATCAATTGTGCTAAGTTTTCCAAGAGCAGTCCACTGAATGTTTTGAAGAGTTATATCAACCGCACCATATTGTGTTACGCCTTCAATTGTTCCCGCAACATTTGTTGTTCTATAAGTGAACTGAGTTGGAAGTGAATCATTTATTGCTGAAAGTTTTTCTTGGTTGTTGAAAATGTCAACTGTATTATTGATTTTTTCAACATAATCAAGTCTTGTGAATGCTTGTGAGTTTCCACCAAATGTAACATTATTGCTATTATAACCAATTGTTGTGTTGTTGCTTGACACACTGCTGAGCTCTGCTCTAGATTTAACATTTCTTGCAGATGCTCTATAATATAATGCTGTATCAGTTGTGACACTTCCGCCAGCAACATCTGAGCCCCAATCAAGATTGATTTCTGTTGGGTTTCCATATTGATTTTTAAAAGAAGATTCCAGAATTCCACGAGCAACAATCAATCCTCGATAGTTATCATCAAGATTGTCACTTTTAAATTTATGTTCCTCGCCATAGTCGTCAACATATGTTTTTCCATTAACAAGTGGAATGAATTTTCCACGTGAAGAACTATAATATGCAACAATATAGATAACACCATCGCTTTCAGCTGTCAGATCAGCATCGGTTGGCAAATCATAAACAACATAGCCCGAATTTTTATAGTTAACAACAAACGAATTAAGATTTACATTTTGACCATTAGATGTTGTGTTAACATATCTACTGCTAAGATATCCACCTTCGGTTGCATTTCCATATGTCCAATCAATTTTTGAACTTTTAGCATTGACATATGCAATTTCAGTTGCATCACCTATTGTGAAATCGATAACATCGCCCATTACAAGAAATTCATCTGGAATTGTTACAAGTCCGTTTTTTCCACCATCGTGGAAAGCACCCCACACATCATTGTTTTTATAAACAACCGCATCAGAGTAAATGTTTCCACTGTCAGAAATCCAGCCATTTCCCCAACTTGCAGGTCTTAAATCATACTCACTTGCAAGAATTCTTTCAACAGTGTTTTCAAATGGAGCAGAAGCCTCAAATGCAACACCATTGAAATACCACGAATTATAAGCCGCTTGGTTGATTGAAGATTTTTCTTCACATTCGTTGAGAGCCGCTTTAATTAAATATTTTTTATTATCGTTGCTTTCGCCCCAACCAGAGCCATTTCTTTTAAGAGTTACACCAAGAATGTTTGTGAAATATTCAACATAGAAATCATAATAGGTTAAAGTTTCGTCACTCTGTCCATTTCCAGCACTTGTGTTAAGTTCTGATTCAGGAACATAGTAAAGATAATCTTTTCCTTTATACGTAAATGCAAAACCAGTAAACTTATTGTCTGAACCATAATTTCTTGGAACAACTGGAGTTACAAGTGTGTTGATTTTCTTTGTAATTTTTCCATATGCACCTTCAAGAGTAACATTAACATGGTTTGTTACAGAATAACGTTTTCCATTTTCTGCATATTTTCTGTAACGGTTTGCATCATATGCCGAAGCCGAGAACACTTGACCACCAAGGGTTAACCTGTTGTTAACATTAAACGTATTAATCAGTCCAGCCAAAACGGCATTTGAAGCAAGCAACCCCATAACAAGCATAACCGGAACAATAACAACAAGGAAAATTGCTTTCATGCATCTTTTGAGAACAGACATTGGATCGTTGTTTGCCTTATCAGCATCAGATGCAACAGCATATTGACTTTTAACAATCGCAATGATCGCAAACAAAACAAGCAACACAACAAACAAACCAAGCATATATTTAAACACACGTTGAACTGTTTCGTTATAAAGGAATTTAAAAATAATATCAGAATCGCCAAGAGTGTCGAGCTTTACATTTCCCTTTTCCCAATAGTCAACACCAAGGAGATGTTTAACGAAGAATTGAAGAAAGTCAACGATATTTAAAATCCAGCGAACAATCATGTAAAGAAGTTTTGAGAAGCCATTCAAAATTGCTAGCCCCAAGCTTCCCCAAAACGAACCATCAAGCGCCTGGAAAATTATGCGGTTCTTAACATCTGGCAATTCATTTCCAGATGGAGCCCCAATAAGACTTGTAACTTTTTGTCCTGCAAAAAACAGGTTAATGGCATTTGCAATTTTAAACATGTGTTCTTCCCCGCTTGAAAAATTGTAAAATTTAAATTTAGTATAAATCTGTCACAAAAA
>USJH01000086.1 GCA_900554955.1 uncultured Clostridia bacterium
TTTTATATATAAAGTGCACTGCACATTATACCAAATTCATTATGCCTTAACCCAAATGTCAACAGTGTCGAACACACTTGTTCCGTCGGTTGACATGATTTTCAGAGTAAAATAGCATGGACCCGAAAAGAGCATAAGTCCAAGTTCGTTTCCCTTTTCGTCGGTCATCATTCTTACACGAGTAAGTTCGCGGTTATAGATATATTGAACCTTTTTAACGGTTGCATTGTCTGGATATACTCTGTGAGAAATATATAAAATTGTTCCGGTTGCAGAACCCGAAGACGAAACCTCGCCAGGAGTTGTGAACTTTACAATTATAATTTTTCCAGACTCGTCTTCTTTCACAACAGAGTGTGCATCACTCTTGTTTGTGCATTCAATTTTTGTAACAGGAGTTGTCCCATTCACAATTACAAATTTCATTCCGAAAATTGAAATGAACATTACAGAAGCAACAAACACAATTCCAATAACAATTAAATTTATCTTTTTCATTATTGTCGCTCCTTGAAATATACTTTAACTTTACTGAAAAACAGATATGTTCGAAAAGCAACAAACAAAACTGCAATAAACAGCATTTTCCCCCAAACAACTTCTGGATTTTCTGCCATCAAGAACCAAGCAAAAAATGCAACAAACGCAGAAATTAGATAGGCATAAAGGAAACTGCGAATGTCGTTTGGGTCACGATAGTGTCCGCCAGTGGTTTGATATTGCTGAGTTTGAGGGTTCATCACGTCTTGCTCGGCGCTCATGAACAAATGAGCAATATAGAAAAGCAAAATTGTAAAGAACACCAAAGTTGCATCACTGTTTGAAAGCCCAATGAACTTTGACATTATAATAACAGTTGTCAAAAGCGAAAGAACCATACAAATTGCTTGGAAAACAAATTTTCCGCAAACCATTTCATAATATGATTTTGGATTGGTTTTCAAAAGATAGCTTGATGCACCTTCTTCGCTATATGCATGGGCAATATTAATTGATGACGAAAGAGTCATTATCATGATAAGCAAAAGGTTGAGAATGCAGCCCATTGGGATTCCTGCATAGCGGGTGTCCATTGCTGTGATGATTTTGTTCAAAAGCAAAATTATAAGTGGCATGCCGATAACTGATGTCAAAAGTCCATAAAACTTGTCGCTTGTGCGATAGGTCAAGACAATTTCCTTTTGAATCATTGACAAAAATCCGTTTGTCTTTTTGTTGTGAAGGGTTTTGTTCACCTTCTTTTTGCGATATTCAAATGGTGTGCTTGTCATTTTGAAAAACAATGGTTGAACAAGCAAATATGCAAGCCCAAGAGTAACGGCACAAACACCAATAACCGAGAACCATTGCTCGGCAGTGAACCATGAAGTTGCAATGCTATATTGCACACCACAAACAGTTGTAATGGTATAGTAAAATGGTGCAAAGTCTTTGGTGAACTTTGTCATGAAAGTTTGAATCTCTTGGAAAGTTGTTCCCCAAGAACCAATAAGGTCAAAGTTTTCAGGAATTGCATTGATTGTTAAAACCAAAAGTGTTACGATTCCGCCAATGAAAAGTGCAACCAAGATATATTCAAGCCATTTGTTGTTTTTCACAATTGTTGTGATAAGCAAAAGTGGAATTGATAAAAGTGCCCCAAGAGCAACTGGCAAAAGAGTTAAAATAAACATCATTGGAATAAGCCACAAATAATAGAACCAAGGAACCGAGTTTATCATTCCATAGGCAACGAAGAGTGGCAACAAATATGTAAGGTTGCGAATAAATTCATAGATATAGTAAACAACAAGTTTGCTTGTGAAAACTGTTGTTCGGCTTACAGGCATTGTTAGCAACACTTGATTGTCTTTTGCAAAATAGAAAGACTTCATCATTCCAAAAACACAAACTATAATGGACAACGAATACATAAACGTGAAAACAATTGTCAAAAATGTTTGTGGAATTCCCGGCAAAAGTGAAATTAATCTTAAATATGAAAGAACATAGAAGCCAACATAAATAATTGCCGTTATAACGACAAACTTCAAAAGTGTGAGAACAACTTTAAAAATAGCCTTTTTAACGCTTTTGAAAGCTGAAAAGTCTATTTTGTCTTTAAGTTGCATTTTTGTAAGGGTTAAAAGTCCTTCCATAATCTTCCTTTGTTATTTTTTGCAAGACTGAATATTTTTATTTATCTTGGTTTTTCATGTTTTCTTTTATTTGTTTTTTTGCTTGCTTTTCTGCAAGACGTTTTGCTTTCGCTTCGGCTTTTTGTTTCTTTCTTTCAGCCTTTTTCGCTTTTTCTTCTTCTCTTTCTTTTCTTCTTTCTTCCCTGCGCTGTGCCATTGTGATTGCTTTTTGTTTTTTAGCATCAGAATCGGTTGCTCTTTTAACATCGTTCTCTTCTGTGATTTTAAGATAGAACTGTTCAAGAGTTGTATCTTTCTCTACATCTTTAACAACAGCAGTTGTCAAAATGTGTCCATTTTTGATGATTGCAATTTTATCACAAAGTTGTTCTACAATATCAATAAGGTGGCTTGAAAAGAACACAATGTTTCCATTTCTTGCATGTTCTCTCATGCACTCTTTAACTTGGAAAATGCTTTGTGGATCAAGTCCGGTGAGTGGTTCGTCCAAAATCCAAACACGAGGATTATGAACAAGAGCGCTGATAATTGCAATTTTTTGCTTCATTCCGTGAGAATAGGTTTTAATCTGGTTATCAAAAGAATCTTTAAGTTCGAAAAGCGTGATATATTTTTCAATCGCTTTGTCACGATCTTCTTTCGACACTTCATAAAGGTCGGCAATATAGTTTATATATTCCCTTCCGGTAAGTTTTTCGTAAAGTGCATAGTGATCTGGAACAAATCCAATTTGTTTTTTCGCCATTACGCTTTGAGTGTCAACATCATAACCACAAACCTCAATTTTTCCGCTTGTGATTGGCTGAATTCCAACAATGCTTTTAATGATTGTGCTTTTTCCAGCACCATTATGCCCCAAGAATCCATAAATCTCGCCACCATTAATTTCAAGCGATGCATCTTTAACTGCATAAACATTGCTTGAACCATATTTTTTCGAGAAATTTTTAAGAACTAATTTATTTTTGTTTTCCAAATCTACAGGCTCCTTTTTGCTTCTTCCAGCAAGTTTTGTTTCAAGTGCAAGTTGATCAAGTTTGATTTTCTTATTTCGATCAGCAATGTCATACATTGTGTCCACAAATGAATATGCCGCTTCATATAAAAACCACATTCCAAGACCCAAGATGACATATACAACAAAGAACAAGAACTGATAGAGTGGATAGAACGTGAAAGTGAAATCTTTAATTTTAAATGTCCAAACAATATTTCGAAGGTCTTCTGCCCACTTTCCAAGTTTGTCTGCAATAAAGTCCGAGTTTATAAAGAAATAGTCAACTTCTCCATAGTTTGAGAACCATGCATTTAAAATCAGAACAAGTGCAAAATATACAGCAAAACCGACCATTGAATATTTAAACTCTCTGAGCTTTGGTCTTTCATATACACGAAGTGCAACAATCAACAGCGGCATGAAAAATGCAATATAGTGATTGATATAGAAAACCAACATTCCTGTGTCAAACAAGTTTGTTGAATCTGAATAGTTTGGCATTGCCATTGCAAGGAACGCACCAAGCACGTTTATAAAATATGTGAAATAAAACAATTTGTCCCACTTAAAAATCAAGCAAAGTGCAACAATATACATTGCGGTGTTGCAAAGGTGAAATGGCCAAGCAGTGATATCAAGAAAACTTGCAAACTTGTGGTGCAAACTAAATGACATTAAAGTTCCAAGTGCAATAAACAAAAGAACGCCACGTTTTTCCTCTTTTTTAAGTTTTCTTAAAACAAAATAAAGAACAACAGGAATAATGAAACTAAAATATAAAATTATTCTGTGCGGAATTGTAAACGACTTTGCCTCAATTGTATAGTTAACTTTTCCAAACATCGATTTAAGCATATATGCTGGCATTGTTGAAAGAAGAACAATCAGAATTCCAGCAATAAAACCGAAAATTTCTTTTTTTGCAATTCTTTCTTTATAGCTTTCAAGCCAAACATAAACCGAATATGCAACCATGATTCCAGCTTCAACTGAAAGAAGCACTCCACGAAGTGTTACGTGTGAAACCGCTCCAGCCCCTTCAATTGCTTGAATCAAAAGTGGCAAACAGAAAATTTTCAAAAGTGAAACAAAGCTTGCAAACCATTTTGCAATGTGTGTTGCATATCTCATTTTATAAAATGGATAAAGCTCATATAAAATGACCGCAGCATAGTCAAACCAAACAAGCAAAAGTATCAGACAGGTCAGTGCTGGAGAATTGAAAACTTCACCAGAAAGGCGGGTTACTTTTTCAATAAGGTCATCACCAAGCATATATCTGAAAACAAAAATTGCAGACAAAATAAGTGAAACAACTTTAAGAGTTTTATTCTTCACATCGTC
>USJH01000087.1 GCA_900554955.1 uncultured Clostridia bacterium
TTTGCGCAAGATAAAAATTGTGGATAAAATCAATCCGCAAGCAACAACAAAAGCAACAACATAATATAAAACTATCGCCATTTCGCTCCAACAATATTTTTGTTATTTTTATATAATATAAGTATGTTAATTATAATACGAATACATTCACATTTGCAAACAAAAAACGCATTTTATTTATTTTGTAAATTTTGATTACACAACACTAATTTTTTACCATTTTTTGCGTTTTTTTATAATATTTTATAAATTTTAACCTTAAAAACCACACAATAATCGCAAAATAAAAATAAATCGCATTAAAAACGCTGTTGGAACCATAATTTATATGTTTTTTATCATAACGTCACAAAATATGCATAAAAATTAAACACTATTTTTTATTTTTGTTCAAAAAACCGCTTAATTGTAAAAAATGCAATATTTTCATCAAAGGGAATACAATTTGCATATTTTTAATAAAATCACCATAAAAATATTTCGCATTCACCGACAAATAAATTTGACAGAAACCATGTCACTGTTTATAATTTTGAATTTGATAAAGGATAAATTCAAATGAGTAAAGATTTAGTTAAAAATTTACTCGATATAATATAGTAAACCACAAAAGCAATACAATAAAAACTATCAACTTTAATAAAACTAAAACACAAAATAAAAACACCCACATTTGTGAGTGTTTTCTTTTTATCTTACATATTTTGAACTTTCAAGACCCGCAACCATTCCCTGATAAACCGCAGTTGCGACTTGTTTGATTCCACCAGTAATATCACCAGCGGCATATACACCTTTAACGTTGGTTTCACATTTTTCATTTATAACAATATGATTGTCTTTTGTCAAAATTCCAAGCTTTCTTGCCATATCAAGAGAATCCATTTCTCCAACCGCAACAAACAATGCATCAATTTTATATTTTTTATCAGCAACACAAACTTCTTCAAGCTTTACTTTTCCATCAAATGATGAAATTTCACCATTCACAATTTCAATGTTGCCCTGCCCTTTTAAATCAGATTCGCCATTTGTGAAAACATAAACTTTTTTTGCAAGTGGAGAAACAATTTTCGCCTCTGCCAAAGCATATGATTTTTCGCCAAGGACACCAACAATTTTGCCTTTATATAAAAAACCATCACAAATTGCACAACCACTAATGTTTTGCAATCGTCATTTATTTAGCCTTTCATCAAAAGCATTTTGTTTTTCACCAGATGCAATGATAACGGACGAAGAAACATATTTTTCTTTTGTTGTTTTCAAAACAAAAATATCTTTATCAAAGTCTTTTTCAATTTCATCAACCGGACAAGAAATTATAGTGATTCCAAGATTTTTTGCTTGTTTTATTCCTTCTTTTTTAAGTTTTGAGCCCGAAATTGAAGCAATTCCATAGTAATTTGCAATTTCTTTTGCGTCTTCCAATTTGCTTTTGTTCGAATCAAAAACACAAACACTTGCACCCGCACGTTTTGCATAGATTGCCGAACTAATTCCCGCAGGGCCACCGCCAATAACAATAATATCAAATTCTTTCATATTTACTCCTGAACCCATGTGCTATTTTTTGCAGCCTTTTCCCAATTTGCAAAAAGCTCTTCTCTTCGTCTTGAAGAATATGATGGCTTAAATGTTTCAACCTGTTTTGCAAGGTCTTTGATGTCTTCAAACCTTATAAGTCCAAGTGCAACTTCTGCAAGATAGATCGCACCAAGAACTGAACACTCTGTGCTTTCAGTTTTGTGAACTTGTTTTCCAGAAATATCTGCCAAAAACTGCAAAATGAAACGATTTTTGCTTCCACCACCATCAACATTTATGCTTTTAAGATTGATATTTGTTTTTTCCATTTCTTTTATGATTGCTTCTACACCAAATCCAAGACTTTCAAGAACCGAGCGAACCATGTGATTTTTTGTGACACCAAAGGTGATTCCAACAAAGCATGCTCTTGCATTTGCATTCCAAAATGGTGCACCAAGCCCAGTGAATGCAGGAACAAAATATACCCCACCGTTGTCTGGAACTGAAAGTGCCATTTTCTCAGTTTCGTCAACCTTGTCAAAAAGTTTAATGTTATGCCCAGCCCAGTTTATTGCAGAGCAAGCCGAGAAAATTGAACCTTCCAAAGCATATGCTGTTTTCCCATTCACTGTATATGCAACGGTTGCAAGAAGCTTATCGGCATCAAGTTGAACCTTGCTTCCAGTGTTAACAAGCAAGAACCCACCCGTGCCATAAGTAATTTTAGAACGACCAGTTTCAATTGCACCATGACCAACAAGGCTTCCTTGTTGATCCCCGATGATAGAACACAAAGGTGCATTTGAAAATTCTTTGCACTCGCCAACAATTTCTGCTGAAGAAACAACTTGTGGCAAACATTCCTTATCAATGCCCCACATTTCAAGGAGCTCATTGTCCCAATCAAGAGTGTTAATGTTGAAAAGCATTGTTCTTGAAGCATTTGATGTATCTGTCACAAATCTTCCAGTAAGTTTATAAGCAATAAAGCTGTCCATTGTGCCCATGCAAAGCTTGTGACTTTTTGCAAGACGTTTTGCTTCTGGAACATTTTTCAAAATCCATGCCATTTTGCTTGCAGAAAAATATGGGTCTGGAACAAGACCAGTCTTTAATCTGATTTTTTCTTTCACTTCTGGTGAAAGTTTTTCAATCTCTTTTGCCGTTCTTCTGCATTGCCAAACAATTGCATTGTAAACAGGTTTACCAGTTTCTTTGTTAAAGGCAACAACGGTTTCACGTTGGCTTGTAAGCCCAACCGCTAAAATCTTGTCCATGTCAAGACGTTTATTGCTCATCGCCTTTTTGAAAGCAAAGCAAAGTGCAAGATAAATTTCTTCGGCATCTTGCTCAACCCAGCCATTTTCAGGATAATATTGCTTGAAACCCTGACTTTCAACTGAAACAATCTTGTTTGTTTTCACATCATAAACTAAGGCTCTTGCACTTGTTGTTCCTTCGTCTAGGCCAACGATATATCTCTTTTCAACCATATAAGTCTCCTTTTGCGGAAAAATTACTTTACAATATATATAATATCACTTTTTTTATTTTATAAAAAATAAAATAAAGGCAAAAACGCAACTTTTTTGTTTGACAAGATGTTTTGTTTGGCACTATTCTATTTATAGGAGTTCAAAAATGGAAAAAATCTATGATGTATTAATTTTTGGAGCAGGTGTTGTTGGAACCTGTCTTGCAACCGATCTTGCAAGATCAGGCTATTCAGTTTGTCTTGTTGATAAAGCAAGCGATGTTTCAACCGGTGCAAGCAAAGCTAACAGCGGGCTTGTTCATGCAGGATTTGATGCAAAACCTGGAACCCTTAAAGCAAAACTTAATGTTGAAGGAAACAAAATGTATCCTTCCCTTTGCAAACGTCTTGGCTTGAAACTTAGAAAGCTTGGCGCTGTTGTTATTGGAAACAACACACAAACCGTAAAAGAGCTTTATGATCGTGGAATTGCAAACGGAGTTAAAAACTTGTTTGTTCTTTCCCGTGAAGAACTTTTAAAAATTCTTCCAAACATAACCGAAAACGTAACATGCGGACTTCTTGCAAAAGATGCCTATGTTGTTTGCCCATATCTTCTTACAATTTGCATGGCTGAAGAGGCAATTTTAAACGGAGCAACTGTTCTGCTTGAATTTGATGCAAAGAAAATTCGCAAAAATAATGGAATTTTTGAGATTTCCGACGGAAAAACCACAGTTTTTGCAAAAAAAGTTATCAACAGTGCTGGTGCAGGAGTTAATGATGTCGCAAAACTTTTGAAAACCGAAACCTATCCTATTGTATTCAAGCGTGGTGAATATTTCGTTTTGGAGCAAAGCGAAGCACACATTGCCCCAGTCACAGTTTTTCCACTTCCAGAAAAAGGAAGCAAAGGAATATTGATCACACAAACTCTTGATAGAAACATTTTGGTTGGTCCAACAAGCTATGAAAGTGACGACAGCACAAAAACCACCCGTGAAGGACTTAATCTTGTCGCTGAAAAATCTGGACTTTTGCTATCAAACGTGAATCTTAGAAAAAGCATTCGCCAATTTTCAGGTGTAAGAACAATTTGCGGAGATGATTTTGTGATCGAGCAAAGTAAAATCGACAATGATGTTTTAACCCTTGCTGGAATTTGCTCTCCTGGACTTTCTTCTGCCCCAGCAATTTCAAAATATGCAATTGAAAAAATGGGGCTTATTTATAATCCGACAATAAAAAATAAACAAATTGAACCATATTTTCTGTTTAAAGACCTCAAAAATGCAGAAAAAAACCAACTTCTTTCAAAAGACCACACCTATGGTGAACTTGTTTGCAAATGCGAAAACATTACAAAGGGCGACATTTTAAATGCCCTTGACCGTCCACTTAAGATTCATTCGGTTGACGGAATTAAACGTAGGGTTCGTGCCGGAATGGGTCGCTGCCAAGGCGGTTTCT
>USJH01000088.1 GCA_900554955.1 uncultured Clostridia bacterium
TCAATGTTATTAATCATGCTTCTTCCAACAACGGCAACACGGCGGTTATATTTTGTTGCAAGGTCAAGAATTTGTTGTAAACGATAAATGTTACTTGAAAATGTTGCAACAAACAAACGGCGAGTTGCATGTTCAATGAAAATTCTTTCAAGTTTTTCGCCAACTGTTTTTTCACTGTCTGTATAGCCTGGACGCTCAATGTTTGTGCTTTCGCAAAGAAGAAGTGTAACCCCCTTATCACCTATTTCGGCAATTCTTGGAAGGTCGATTACTTCACCATCAATTGGAGTGAAGTCAATTTTAAAGTCACCAGTGTGGAAAACAATTCCAACTGGGGTTGTGATAGAAAGTGCGAATGCTCCAGGAATTGAGTGGTTAACTTTGATAAATTCAACAGAGAAGCAACCAAGTTTAATTACATTTCTTGGTTTAACAGCCATTTCTTTAACACCAGTGATTTTGTGTTCACGAAGTTTGTTGTCAAGAAGTGTAAGTGCAAGTTTAGATGCATATACTGGAACTTTAATGTCTTTCAAAAGATATGGAAGACTTCCAATGTGGTCTTCATGTCCGTGAGTGATAACAATTCCACGAATTTTTGAAACATTTTCTTTAAGATATGTGAAATCTGGAATTACAAGGTCAACACCTGGCATGTCTTCACCAGGGAAAGCAACCCCGCAGTCGATGATTAAAATATCATCACCATATTCAAGTGCAGTAATGTTTTTCCCAATTTCACCAACACCGCCAAGGAACATTACTTTAAGACCGTTTTTGCTATATTTAACTTTTGCTTGTTGTTCTTCTTGTGGCGCTAAGTTTTCGTTTTCAATGAAAACATCATCGCCATTAAGATCGGCTTTTGGTTCTTTTGCTTTTTTTGAATGTTGTTTTCTGTTATTGTATTTTTTTGCTCCAACAGAAATAGATTTGTTTTGTTCTGCATTTGTGAAAACTCTTTTTTTAGTGTTTCCATTTTGCAAAACTTCCACATTTTGATTTTGTGGAACTTGTGCATCAGTTACAGCTTTAACAGAAGTTGTTTTTCTTTTGTTAAGATTTCTTTTTCCATTAGAAGAAGTTCTTCCTGTTTTAGCTATAGGTGCAATTTCATTTTCGTTATTATTTTCCATATTGTCTCCTATTTTCAATAAAAAATTAGATGTGTCATTAAACACGATCATAAGTTTGGTTTAAAATTTTGGCAAATTTATTCTTTTGAAGAAAAATTATCTTTTGAAACAGCAATTGTATTTTCTGCAACATAATAACGTTCGCCACGTGAGCCGAAATATGATGCAAGTTCAAAAATACATTTAAAAACAATGCTCATTGGAATTGTAATGAAAAGTCCAGCACCAACTGTGAAAACTCCAAGGAAAATGTTTAAGACTATAATTGAAAGAGAAACAACAATTGAGTTTGAAATTACTCTTGCATAGTTTTTAAAGGTTTGTTTGTTTCCAAGAAGAAATGCTTTGAATGCTGAAACTTCCCCACCTTTTTCAATCATTGTTGGGGCATGTCCAACAAAAAGAGAAATTTCAACGGCATATATCATTATAAGAATCATGCTGCTGATGAAAAGTCCAAGCACGATTGAAAGAACACTTGTTGCACATTTAAGATAAATTAAAATTGTGAACACTTTCAAAATTGTGAAAGGAATTGAATATACAAATCTTGCCAAGGCATATCTGAAAGCGGCTGTAAAGTTTGAGATGAGTGATCTTGTATAGCCAACTTCAACAAAACTTGTCATTTTCATTTGCATTACATATGAAACATTATAATATGAAACATATTTCAAAAGGTTGAATAAAATATGACCAAAAAATACGGTCCCAAGAATGCTTGCCCAAATGCTAGAAGAGTTTGCTTTTAGAACTGTTCCGCAGTGCATAAAAGCGTCACGACAAGCAGTGATCAGGTCTCTTGGTGCAGTGTAGATTGTTTCGAAAATTGCAGAAAATTCACCGGTTACACCTTCAGCCTTTAAAACTGAAATTGTTGGAATGAACGTTGCATATGCAAGCCCAAAACAAATAAGGCTGATTATTAAGGTGTATAAAAGTTGTTTCCAAACTGTGCTGAAATTTGAAATTAATAATTTAAGTGAATTTCTATAAGACATAATATCCCCTTTTCTGACAATTTAAACATATGAAATAAAAAAGTAAACCTAAACTGTATGCTTATTATATATGATGATGTCGAAAAAATCAAGCATAAATTAAACATATCGGAAAATAATGTGTCAGAGTTTATCGAAAAAACAAAATAAAAAGAGTGGGCTTTCCCACTCTTTTGTTAATCATATATTAAATTTTAATGTCGTCATTTAAATTAGAAATTGAAACGTTCAAACTGGTGTTTGCATTTTCAGTTCCTTCTGTTTGACATTCATTTTCAGAAATCATTTCACTTTCAGAATTAGTTTCAGACTTTTGTTCACAGTTGTTATTGGTTGTTTCAATTTCACTTTCAGAATTAGTTTCAGATTTTTGTTCACAATTGTTATTGGTTGTTTCAATTTCAATTTCTGAGTTTTCAACATTTTTAAAATCTGAAACATTTTCTTCATTTGAGTTTGGCTCTTGCTGTTTGATGGCACTGAAAACAAGGTCGATTCGTTGTGAAAGTTCCTTTGAAATTTGCTCGGATAACTCTTGATAGTTTGGTTCAACAAAACGAATGTCTGTTTTTGTTGTTTTTGACTTCGGAACAGAAATAATTCCAAGAACAACAAAAACTGAACATAGTGCTGTTGTAACATCAATGATAAAATTGCTGTCAATTTTGAAGTTGAATTTTTCTCCAAAAACTTGAAGAAAAAGTATGATTGCACTGACAAGTGTTATCCAAAAATTATATGATTTTAATTTGTCTTTAATCGTCATTTTATTTCTCCTTGAAAATAAAATTTTGACAAATCGTTATGTTTGACCAATCCGGATTAAATGTTAAATTGCTGCATTATAATTTATTTGCAATGTGTTTATAAAGTGTTGCATATTTATCTTGAAGCATAATTTTAAAATCTTTATTTGTTAGAAGAAGATTAAGCGCATAGTCTGGATCAAGGCTGTCAAGATAACTTTCAAGAAATTCATATTGTTTTTGATGCATTTCTTCCTTATAGTAATCATCGCCATATGCTTGTTTAAGTTTAAGTGTTTCTTTTTGTTTTTCTAGTTTTTGTTTTTCAAGATCTTTCTTATATTCAGCTTCAAGCTTTTCTACATTGTTGTTAAATGTAATTGCATCTTTTTTTGCTTTTTCATATTCTTCTGTAAGTGATGAAATTTTGTTTTCAAGTTCAAGAGCTTTTTTAATGTCGAATTCTTCAATTGCTTGTTGTTTTTGACTGTTATATTCTTGAATTTGCTTTTCATTATTGTTTAAGGATTCTTGAAAAGAATTAAGAAGTTTTGAAAGATCATTAGCTCTTGATCCTTCAATTTTTGCAAGTTCGCCAATCACAATTGAAGATCTTGCAAGTCCACGTTTTAACATTTGGTTTTCAGTTTCTTTTTTTGAAGAATCATAATAATCATTAATTTCTTTTTTGTTGTCTTCATTTTTTGAAATTAGGTGCTGATTGTTTTTTAAAATTTCATCAATCTTGTTCTCAAAACTTTTGTTGCTGTTTGCTTTAGAGTTTTCATATTTTTCGGAAATGCTGTTTTTGGCTTGTTTTGAAATTTCTTCTTTGCTTTTGTTTGGAACGGAAATTTTTTCAAGATTCAAAGATTCTGGTGCGTTGATATAGTCTCCTGATTTATATTTTTCACCAATTTTATTTGCTTCTTCTAATGCTTCTTTTACAGTAAGATTTTTAAGTGAAGATTCTTGTTTTTTATCAGATGAAAAAGAATTATTTTCAAAAGAATTTGATTCTTCTTCATTTGAATTTTCATTTGTTTTTTCTTTTTCATCTTCTAGTTTTTTTAGCTTTTCATTAACATTTCTTACAAATTTTTGTCTATTCAAAATTATTCCCCCTTATATATCTCTTTTGTTGGTTTTAGTGCGATTTTTGCAATTTTACTATTGATTTTTATGTTTTCAATAATGATTTTTGCGTTTTTTATAAATTTGGTTTTATTGCTCATTTTTAAAAATACTCATGCTTTTATCAAGTCTTGAAACAAATAATGAATTTGAAATTTTGATAATTTGATGATATGGAAAAGTTGTAACTTTCTTTGTTAAATTTATTTTCGAATCAGATAAATCAACACTTTTTTCAATGATTCCAGAATTGTAACTGTAAATTAAAATTTCGTTTTTATTCGGCATGAAAAC
>USJH01000089.1 GCA_900554955.1 uncultured Clostridia bacterium
GCTTAATAAAAGCAAAAAAAATAAGACATCAAACGATGTCTTATTTTTTCTTTATTTATTTTTATTTTTTTCTAAAATGCTTTGCTTTTGTTTTGCAAACTCTTCGTCATTCAAAAGACCTTTTTCATGAAGTTCTTTAAGTTTCAATAAGTCTTTTTCAAGTTGATTAATCCCATTTTCTTTATTCACAGGAGTTTGATTGGCAGCAGCGAAATTTACATTTGATGGGGCTTGTGTTGGATTTAATTCTTCACTTGAAATTTTTCCTTTTTTAACCTTGCTTGAAAAGATGATTTGATCAATAAGAACAAACCAAAAACAAATGAAAAACATCAATGCAAAACAAGCAAAGAAATATGCAAGAAAATCAACATTTCCGCCAGCTTGAGCAAAAAACATTATAAGAAACGCACAAATTGCAAACATGATTCCATCAAAAATCAAATGTCCAATAATTTTTCCAAATGCTCTTTTATATTCTTTTGGTTGCATTTTTATAAACTTTATTTCTTTTGCGCCCATTGTGATTGTCAAAATTGAAAGTGTAAGTCCAAAAAACACAATAAAAATTTGAATGAGCCACCCACCTGCAACAATAAACACAATTGTTCCAGTATCAGAGCCAGTGAACACACCAAGAAAAGCAACTGCCAAAATTGCAGTTCCAAACATCATTGCAACTCCAAGCAAAATCATAAAGATTGATGACAAGAGTGTTAAAACCCTGAAATATTTCTTTTCTTCCATTATCCTCTCCCAAAATACACTTGTTGTGGTTTTATAATAACATATTAAATTATATTTGTAAATAAAAAACAAAATTAATATTTTTGTTTAAAATTTTTAAAAAGAGCAAAAAAATAACCCCGCTTTCGCAGGGTTTTAAATTTATTTTCTTCTAGTGAAATATCCAAGAATCTTAACCAAATATTTAAGCATATAGATGATTGCAAGAATCATATTTGCAATTTCCGCCATCACCGTATATTTATAAAGTTCGTCAACCATCATTTGTTCATTTTCGTTCAATAAATTTGTTTGTTTAATGATTTCTGAAGATCTTGCCATTGCTTTTTTAAGTTGTGGAATTGTTGTGCAAAAATATATGATTGCCCACAAATAATATGCAAAACCAACAATCGAACAAATTGCAGTAATTGTTCCAATTGCTTGAGCAATTAAAACATCAAGCACAAGACCAACCAATACAAGTGGAATGAAAATATAAGGTGCGAACATCATGAAAGGTCTAATTTTTGCACTTCTTGCATAGGTTTTGTCTCCATTTTTGTCACCTTCAGCATAGGCAACATTTAAAACTGTTGATGCAATTGCGCGAACACTTTTTCCTTCAATAACGCTTTTGCGAAGATAGATTGTTTTCTTTTTAGGATCATAATAATCGCCATAGAAAAGCACTCTAAAAAATCCAGCTTTAACAACTTGAACGTCATTCATTCCCATGTTATCAAGTAAATTTCTTGCAACCTGCATTCCATCAAGTTGACACTCACTTTCAGTTTTGTTTGTTTTTCTTGTTTTTGCAAAAACAATAATGTTTAAAACACAAGCAACAGCTTCAGCAAGTCCAACAATAATTGCAATTACAATAACCGCAATTATGAAAAATCCAAACTGACCAAGTGCTTGATTTGAAGCAATAAAATTCATACTTTTTCCCCCATCGTTTTATTATATTCATTATAACTTGAATTTCACCATGCCGTCAACTCTTTAATGCTAAAAATCGCACGTATTTTACACCCAGATATTGTTTAAATTTGATTTTATATCCCTAACTTTTATTTCTTATTTTTTCTTTCTTATTTCAAAAAAAATGCCCGGCACTTTGCCATGGCATTTTTCGTTTATTCTTCGTTTGCTTTTCTGATTGAAAGCCCAATTCTCTTTTTCGCTTTGTCAAGAGAAATGATTTTAACTTTAACAATTTGTCCAACTGTAAGCTCTTCGCTTGGATGTTTAATATATCTGTCGCAAATTTCAGAAATGTGAACAAGCCCGTCTTGGTGAACACCAATATCAACAAATGCACCAAAGTCAATAACGTTTCGAACAGTTCCTTTCAAAACCATTCCTTCTTGCAAATCATCAATTGAAAGAACATCACTTCTAAGCTCAATGTGTTCGGCTTCTTCACGAATGTCTCTTCCAGGTTTCACAAGTTCTGCAGTAATGTCTTGCAAAGTTGGAACACCAATTCCAATTTCTTTTGCAATTTTCTCTTCACCTTTATCTGCAATGAGTTCTGGAAGTTTTGAAACCTTTTGATTTTTAACATCATCTTCGCTCATATTAAACACTTTCAAAAGTTTTCTTGCATTTTCATATGATTCTGGGTGAACAGCAGTGTTGTCTAAAATCTCTTTTCCGTTCACAATTCGCAAAAACCCAGCGCATTGTTCAAAAGCCTTTGCACCAAGTTTTGGAACGTTTAAAATGTCTTTTCGGGTTTCAAATGCACCATTCTTTTCACGATATGCAACAATATTTTTTGCAATTCCTTCATTAAGTCCAGAAACTCGTTTAAGCAGACTTGGGCTTGCAGTATTAATGTCTGCACCAACAGCGTTAACGCAGTCTTCAACAACCCCGTCCAAAACTTCGGTTAAACGTTTTTGTGGCATGTCATGTTGATATTGTCCAACACCAATCGACTTAACATCAATTTTAATCAACTCTGCAAGTGGATCTTGAAGTCTTCTTGCAATTGAAACTGCACTTCTAAGGTTAACATTATAGTCTGGAAATTCCTCTGCACCAAGTTTGCTTGCAGAATAAACCGATGCACCAGCCTCAGAAACAATTGCATAGTCAACTTTTCTTGAAAGAGTTTTAATCAAATTTGAAACAAAAATTTCACTTTCTTTGCTTGCTGTTCCATTTCCAATTGAAATGACATCAACTTTATATTTTGAAATAAGCTCAGTCATGATTCTTTTTGCTTCGTCAATCTTTTTGAAAGGTTCGGTTGGATATATAACACTTGTTGCAAGAACTGTTCCGTTCTCATCGATAACCGCAAGTTTGCACCCCATTCTGTATCCAGGGTCAAAACCAAGAATTCTTTTCCCTTTAAGTGGAGCTTCCATTAAAAGTGGTTTAAGATTAAGTTCAAAGTTGTGAATTGCTTGTTCGTTTGCCATGTCAGTAAGGTCGGTTCGAATTTCTCTTTCAATGCTTGGAGCAATAAGTCTTTCAAAACCATCTTCTTGTGCTTGCTTCAAAGTTTCCGCAAAAATTGTATCTTTAATTTTGAAATTTCTTTCTACAATTTCAAGACATTTTTCTTCGCTATATTCAACAGAAACCTTTAAAAATCCTTCATTTTCACCACGATTGATCGCCAAAATTCTGTGCGAAGGGACTTTTGAAAGCTCTTGTTTAAATCCATCATAAAGGCTATATGTGTCCGCAGAAGAAACCTTCTTTTCATTTTCTTTGTCTTCATATTTGTTTGAATTGTCAATAACCTTTACTTTTGGTTTCTTTGTTTCTTTTTTCATGACCGATGAAATGAAACCAGTTTTCTTGATGAACTCACGAAGTTCTTTTCTAAGGTCACTGTTATCACTGACAGTTTCAGCAATAATATCTTTTGCCCCAGCAATTGCTTCATCTACAGTTTTAACACCTTTTTCTTCAGAAACAAAAGGAAGTGCAAGTTCTTTAAGTGTTTTTCCATTTTCTTTTTGAGCCATGATAATATCTGCAAGTTCTTGAAGACCTTTTGCAATCGCTTCGGTTGCACGTGTTTTTCTTTTTGGTTTATATGGTCTGTAAATATCTTCAAGTTCGGTTAAAGTTTTTGCCTGGTCAAGCTTTTTAACAATTTCTTCTGTCAACTTCCCTTGCTCATCGATTGATTTGATGATCGTCTTTTTTCTGTCTTCAAAATTGCGAAGATAAACAAGTCGGTCTGCAAATGCACGAATAACTTGGTCGTCAAGACTGCCATGCATTTCCTTTCTATAACGTGCAATGAAAGGAATTGTGTTGCCTTCATCAAGAAGTGCAATAAGATTTTTTGAATATTCTTCTTTAATATTAAACTCTTTAGAAAGAGCTTCAAACATTTCCATAATTTTTATCCTTTTAATATTATTTGCCAGTTGTTTTAGCTTTTTTATTATATCAAATTTAGTGGTCATTTCCAAACAAAAACAAAAATTAAACAAAGAAAAAAGCACACAAATTTGTATGCTTTTAATTATAATTTAGAATTTCAAAAGTGAAACAAGTTTTGCCT
>USJH01000090.1 GCA_900554955.1 uncultured Clostridia bacterium
TTTTATATTAAAAAAAATTTATTGTCTATCAATTTAACAATCTGTGCAATAAAAAAGTGTCAGATTTTGCTGACACCATGCTTATTTTCTAAGTTTAATATAGAATGAACCTTGATCAAGCGACAATTTTGCGATTTTTTCAAGCTTTTCAAAATCAGTTTCATCGCCAATTATATTTGCTTCACTTTTAATATAGTTGTTTTGAAGAATCTTTAAAAAATATGCATATTCTCCGAACAACTTATTTGATCTTTTTTCTCCCCCAGCCAAGAGTGCACTTGCACGTGGAATTATATATCTTTGTCTTGCAAGTTCACAACCACTGACAGGCACAAAAACATATTCTTCTCCGTTTTGTGAAAGCTCGCCAAGTTCAAATTCTTTATAACATAAAACAACTTTCATCTTATTCTCCTTTTTCTGCTTCCTGAAGTTTTTCTTGTTTCTTGATTTGATTTTTAAGCCTTTTAAAATTATAGCTAAAAATATCATCACAAAGTTCAAGATATTCTATTGGAATTTCAAAACCTTGTTCTTTTCGAATTTGCTTTCCGATCTGCAAAAAGTCGGCATCAAACATTTCAACAAATTGACGCATATCATCATTTTCACAAATCACTCTTGCCATGTTCTCATATTCTTTTTTTGCAATTAAACTTGCCGTTCTTCTTGGAATTGCAAAACTATCATCAGCGCTATTAAGAGCCATTGGAAAACGAAATCTTTCAACCTTGCTTGTTGTTCCAAAAATTGGTGTTGCATATTTAGAAACTTCCAAACATTCAAAATTGAAAAGTGATGCAACGTTCGCTCTTTGCGAAACATCATTATAAACTTCAACTGGATCAAGTTTATAGTGAAGATAGAACCCAGCAAGTCGCATAAATTCAAAAGCAAACTCATTGTCAAAAATCGGTGCAACCGACAAATAACGCTTGTCTCCTTTGCGATGAATAAGAAACATGATGTTTGTTGGATTTCGGTCTTCTTGGCAGAACATAAGGTCTAAAAATGCAATTTTATAAAGGTCTAGAAGAAAGCTTTTGTCAATTTCAAGTTCAGGAAAAATTTCTTTTGCTTTAAGAGCATATTGATAAAGTCTGTCAGCATAAAACCCTTCACGGAACTGTTTTTTCTCGTCATATACCATTTCTTTTTGCGAAACTCCCGCCAAAAGTGCAAGACCATAGGCATCAAGTTTTTCATCTGCAGAATATGCAATATCTTGACTTAAAACACAATAATTTTTTTGATATCTTCCAACATCAATGTTTGCACATTTAACCCCATTCGCTTTGCAAGCACCCGAATATAAAAGCTCGGCATAAAGAGCAAAAATATATGATGGATAGTTTCTATATTTAACAAGAAAAGGAAGCCCACGATTTGGATAGCACCAAAAGTTAAAACTGTCTTTTTTCTCTGAAAAAGTGTTCATGACAATTTTATGGCTGAACAAATCAATGCCATCAATATCATAAAGCCCGTTTTCATCACGTTTGCAATTAATGTTTATCATGCTCCTATTTTATCACCTGCGCACAACTTTGTCAACATGGGTTTGTATACTATAAACAAACTAAAACACATGCATTAAAATTGCTTGCAAAAAATATTAAAAAATGGCAAACTAAAACTAAATAAAAGGAGAAAACAAATGAACAGAATCGCAAAATTTGAAAAAGTAACACTCGAACAATTTTCAAAAGATTTTAAAAATCTTAACCCAAACAGCACACTTAGTGATGCACAAATTGAAGAAATGTATAATTCAATCAAAATGCCAGCACGTGCAACAAAAATGTGACTTCTATCTTCCATATGCAATTGAGCTTGACGTTGGAAATGAAATTGTTGTTCCAACCGGAATTCGCTCTAAAATTCAAGAAGATTGGGCACTTTTAATCATGCCAAAAAGCGGACTTGGAACAAAAAGCCGCCTTATAATGTATAACACTGCAGGGCTTATTGATGCTGACTATTATAATTCAGACAACCAAGGTCACATTCTTGTTAAACTTCTCTATGACCTTAGAAATAGTGACAAACACCTTTCACTTCCAGCAGGAAAAAGCTTTGTTCAAGGTTTCTTCTTCCCTTTTGGAATCACAGAAGATGACAATGCCGATGGTCTTCGTAATGGCGGATTCGGAAGCACAAAATAAATAAAATTTTAATTTTATCATTGCTTCCAATCAGGCCTTAAACCGCAAAATTAAGCAACAAACACCATTATATCGCTTACAATGGTGTTTTTCTTTTGATAAAATATCAATTACAAAAAATATATTTAAAAACAAAAATCAACATTCATAGAACTTTGAATATTTCATTAAACAAAACAAAAAAAAGGCTCAAGCGAATGCTTGAGCCTTTTAAATTTACTTAAAGTTTAAACCATAAAACAATTTTAAATTTGAAACTATTTGATCAAATCATTAAGTTCTTCATATGAGAATTTATCTTTATATTCAACTTTTCCTTCGTCTGTATATTTCTTAACCAATGCATTTCTATAATCTGTATAGAATGTTCCGTTGTCACCAACAGTTTTGTCTTTAATCAAATCATATACATATTCATAAAGAGTTTGAGTTGTAAGGTTTGAAACATATTTGTTTTGAAGTTCAGCAACAATTGTGTCATCTGATTTTGAAGCAATGTCTACAAGTGATCCAGGTGTATATACATTTGTAAGCATCATCAAATGAACACCATAGTCTGAAACAACAGATTTAATGTCTTGACCAAGTTTTTTTGAACCTGATTTATATGCTTCATACATTTCACGAGCACCGTTTGTGAAGTCTTTAACAAAGCTTCCATGATTATTGTCTTCACTTGTAATTGTGAAACCAAGAACACCAGCGAGTTTGTCGTTTGTGAGAGATCCAGTGTCGCCACTATATTTCCAAGCATATTCGTTGAAAAGAAGTGTTCTTACACGAACTTCAGCAAGAGCTTTTTGTTCGCTTGTCATTGCAGCATATTCTTCTGAATTTTGAAGATTTGTCAAACGAGTTGCTGCTTCTTCTTCAAAATCTTGTTTGATTTTTCCAATTGTAACTTTAAGCTCGTTTCCATCGGCATCTTTAACAGTGTAACCATCTTCATCACGATATGATGTTTCCATGTTGTTGATATCAGATTCTCCGCCAACAAGAGCAGCACGAACGGCTTCATAATATTCTCTGATCATAAGGTCTTTTGAAGTGTCATAGCCATCTGTTGCTTTAAGTTCGTCCAAAATCTTATCGCTATATGAAACAAGAACATGTTGAACTGAGAAGAATTGATATTTTCCGTTATAGTGATATAAAATTAAAGTGTCATTATCGGTTGAAGTTACAACTTCAATATAGTTGTCTTCAATTGTGTTGCTTTCGGTTGAAGCATTCAAAAGTTCTTTGAATTTCTTTACGATTGCAGCATTTGAATAATAATCGGTATATCCCTCATCACTTCTTGCAGAAGTTGAGTTGATATATTCTTTATATTTTTCTTGAAGTTTAGATTCTTTATAGCTTTTATAAACTCTTTCAACTTCAGCTTTGATAACGTTGTTTGTGTTTGTGTCTTTATTGTTTGCTTTTGCACTTAAAACAAGTGAAGAAATATATTGTTGATATGCTTGATTTCTTACTGTAAGTTCTTTTTCTTCAATGTCTTCATAAACAGGATTTTCTTTGTCTTTAGAAGTGTTATATTTAAACAAACGTTCTTTAAGAGCATTAAGTTTTTCTGCAACCAAAGGCTCAACTGCTTGAGTTCCAGTTGCTGGAACAAATTCTACTTTTTCGAATTTATATGGTTCATATTTATAAGTTTTTTCTTCATCTTTGCTTGCACTTTGAAGTCTTTTAGGCAAGTCTTCATTTTTTGCACCTTTGCTTGTTAAAATTGCCTTTTCAGCACTATCAATTTGATTGTAGAAATAATCAAAAACATTTTTCCAAATGTCGTCATAGTCTTCTTCGCTAACAACAATTTTGTTTTCTTCAATAAGTTTCTTTGCTTCTTGAAGAGTAAGTTTGCTTGCAATTACAGATGTATAGAAAAGTTCAGCAATTTTATCTTCAGAATAATAATAGAAATATGAAGAGTTTTGTGAATAGAAGCTATAATAAAGTTGAGAAAGTTCATCTCTTGTTATTTGTTCGTTTCCAACAACAAGTGAAACTTTATCTTTGCCCTTAGTGCTATCTTTCACTAAAACTGAACAGCCTGTGAAAACA
>USJH01000091.1 GCA_900554955.1 uncultured Clostridia bacterium
CTATGAATGTGCACCGCCTCTGTTCCCATAATCCACCGTTCCACCCGCCGAATCGCTTGCAAAAGCTGTCAAAAGTTATAAAGCAATTGACGCTTGGTGCGCAACCCCAACAATGACTCAAAGTTCATATAATCGCTTGATTGAAGTTTTGAAAAATGCAGGCGAACTTGAAAGAAATAAAAACGTAAGCTTTAGTTCGGTTGTTGACAACCAATATGCACTTAAAGCATAAACTAAAGTGTAGCGAAAGCTACAGGAGAAACAAATGGAGAAGTTACTATCACTAAATAACATAGAATTGATATATCATTCTCCACAAAGTGAACAAGCACTAAAAAACCTTAGTTTTTCGGTTAACAGTGGCGAATTTGTAAGCATTGTCGGACCAAGTGGGTGCGGAAAAACTACAATTTTGTCACTGATTGCCGGAACAATTAAACCAACAAGTGGAGAAATTTTAATTTCAGAAAAAAAAGTGGAAAAGCCAACCGGAAAAGCTGGATATATGTTTCAGCAAGACAACCTTTTTGAATGGCTGACAATTTGGAAAAATGTTATTCTTGGCTTGACTTTCAAGAAAAGAAAAACCAAGGAAAACCTTGAATATTCAAAAAGTCTTATTGAAAAATATGGGCTTGCGGGCTTTGAAAAACATTTTCCAAGCGAACTTTCAGGCGGAATGAGACAAAGAGTTGCACTTATTCGCACTCTCAGTCTTCGCCCCGAAATTTTGCTTTTAGACGAGCCATTCTCTGCCCTTGACTATCAAACTAGACTGTCGGTTCAAGACGATGTTAAAGCAATCATAAAAAATGAAAACAAAACCGCAATTCTGGTTACTCATGACATTTCCGAAGCAATTGCAATGACCGACAAAGTTATTGTTTTAACAAAACGACCAGCATGTGTGAAAAATGTTATCACTCTTGATTTTGACAAAAAACTTACACCTTTTGAAAGGCGAAAAGACAAACTCTTCAACACCTATTTTTCAAAGGTTTGGGGGTGTTTGAATGAAGACGAATAAACAACAATATTCACTTGCTCACAAGAAATATCTTCGTTCGCTTAGAGTGAAAGCATTTTCAATTCACACCGCACGAATTTTGCTTTTAATTTTAATTTTCGGAATTTGGGAACTTTCGGCATCGTCTGGACTTGTTGACCCATTCATCACATCTTCACCATCAAGAATTATAAAACAACTTGAAATTTTAATGAAAGATGGTTCACTTCTTCATCACTCGTGGGTCACACTATATGAAACACTTCTGGCATTTTCCATAAGCACCATTATTGGCACTCTTGTTGCAATTCTTCTTTATGGTTTGCCACCAGTAAGAAAAGTTTTAGAGCCATATTTAATTGTCTTAAACTCTCTTCCAAAAATTGCTCTTGGACCACTTATCATTGTTTGGATGGGAACAGGCACAAAATCTATTGTTGCAATGGGATTTTTAATTTGCATCGTCATCACAACAATTTCAATGTTAAATGGCTATTTATCAATTCCAAAAGACAAGATTTTGCTTTTAAAAACAATGGGTGCAAACAAATTTCAAATTCTTTATAAACTTATCATCCCAGCAACAAACAAAGATTTTGTTTCGGTTTTAAAAATCAATGTTGGAATGAGCTGGGTTGGTGTTGTAATGGGCGAATATCTGACAAGTAAAGCAGGTCTTGGCTATCTTATCGTATATGGCGGACAGGTTTTTAAACTTGACCTTGTAATGTGTGCAATTTTAATACTCTGCCTTCTTGCTGGGCTTATGTATGGGCTTGTTGCACTGCTTGAAAAGTTTATAAACCGCCGTCAATAATTTCACTTTTTTCAAAAAATCAATTTCTATAAAACAAAAAGAGCCACCAATCGGTGACTCTTTTTTGTGTTACTCTTTATCATCATTTGCTTGAACTTTCTTTAAAACTGCATTAAACTTTTTGTCTTCAAAGAACAAGTCTTGCTTTTCGCCTTTTTTAACATTTTGCATTGCTTTTATCTGATATAACTGAATGTTTTCTGTTTCTTTATTTTCTGAAATGGTGTTTTCATTTTCTTTTGTTTCACCACTAACTTCATTGCTTATAAAACTGCTTGTTCCCATGTTAAGTGTCAAAGCAGGAGCAATTCCGATTGAGTAGTCATCAACATCATATTCTTTATATTGTTTTCCAGTTTCATTCACACCCCACATCACATCACTTCCACCTGATGATGGTGAACGCAACCACCAACGTCCTTTGCCAAGACGCGAAGAACTTGTGCTATAATATGCCCCATTTGCACGAGCATAGTCTGTAACCAATTTTGCACCAGATGTTGTTGGAAGTTGGTTATATGAAACCGCCTCTATATATCCAAGTGCAAAGATTTTATCTTCGGTGTTGTTGCAAGCATATTCGTTTGTTGAATCGTCGGTTGTAATGCTTCTGTTATCAACCGTTGTTGTCAAGATATAATTTTTCTCTTCGGTTGAAAATGCTTGATAATAGAAACCATTGAATTGATAATATTTATAATCTGCCGTATGATATGAATAGTCAGAAACGTTATATTCTCTTCCATCATAACTGTTCAAGAACGCACGGATATGCGAATATTCATAGTTGTTTGCATATACTGTTTCGCCATCAACGGTTCTTTCTCCATCAATAATTTGATAGCATGGAATGTAAGAGGTCAAAATGTTTTCCGAGGCAATGATTGCTTGACCATTGCTTTCTTTTCCAATTCTCCATTTGATTGGTTCAACTTTGAAATAATAGTAGGTTGAAAAATCAAGGGCTGTTCCGTCGGTGAATGTATAGTCCTGTTCATAGGCATTTCCGTTTTTCTTTCCATATCTTTCTTCATCTGAACCAAGGAAATAACCTTTTGAATCCACATCGGTTTCATCAATTGTAACATCGCTTGCTTTGATTGTTTGTGGATATGAACCAAACAAAACAAAGTCGCCAGTTGAACTCTCATTTCCGTCTTCATCAACACGTGTGATGATATTTCTCCACCAAGCATATAAAACGCAATTGTCATTCACAACATAACTGCGAGTTGTTCTTGTGCTTGTTGTTCCCGAATTTTGAACCACAGGATACCATCCAGTAAAGATATAGCCACTTCTTGTTGGTGTTGGAAGTTTTCCAATTGCTCCACCCTTTTTAACAGTTCGGCTTGTTTCAGAAACCGTTCCAAATTGTGGGTCAAATGTGACAGTTCTTGAAGACTCTGCAAGCGAAATAGTCCAGTTTCCACTTGTGTTTGTTTGAAGCGAAAGTTCATATGAACTTGAAGAATATCCCGAAATTGAAAGTTTTGTCAAATCGGGTTTTGTTGAAGAACCAACAAAGGTTAAAATTGTTCCAGCGGTTCTTGCATTTGAAAGATTGATTGTATAGTTTGGGGTTGTTCCAGCATAGTTTTGAACAGTGATTGATGCAGTGTTTCCATAAATTGAACCACTTGTCATGTTCAGTGTTCCACCACTTGCAATATATGCCCCACCACCATATGATGCTGAAATGCCATGCATTGTTCCGCTGAAATTGAATGTTGAATTTTTTCCAACATAAAATCCACCACCACTTCCCGAAACAGCATCTGCCGTTTGCATTGAAGAAAAAGAGAAAATTACAGCGGTAAGCATTGCCACAACTGGAAAAATCAACGCAAACAATACTTTTGAAAACCTACTTTTCATATGCTCCTATCTTCCTTAGTATTTACATTTAAACAGAAATATATAAACATATTTTTATTTTTAATCTGCTTTGCAAAAGTGTGAAATTGCCTTGTTTTTTTTCGCACAAGCAAACCCTTTCAACTCTTTTGCCGATTGTATTTTATCCCACCTGGGTAGGATTTGTCAAATGCTTTTAAAAAATTGACTTTATAACACAATTGTGTTTCTTTATTTTTGTGCAGATTGCACATGTTTGCTAGGTTTTTGGGTATATTCAAGGTTATTATTCTCCCGCAATTCATCAAACTTTTCAGTCCATAAATACCGATTAAAAATCACAGCAATATTTACAATATTTTTTTATACTTATCTCTTTTTTTCTTTCAATTTCCGATTTTTCACAAAAAAAATCCCGCAGAATTTGCGAGATTTTATTTTTTATGATTATTTTTTTATTTATTTTGCTAAATAACTTTAATGTTATTTTCACCAACAACC
>USJH01000092.1 GCA_900554955.1 uncultured Clostridia bacterium
GCAGAGTTTATCTGCGATGAAAAGTTGCCAGAATATGATGTTAAATTTAAGGAAGAAAAAAATGTTGCATCGGCAGAATCTTCAAAAAAGAAGGTTGGGGTATATCACACCCATAATGACGAAAGTTACTATGATCCAGACAAAACTGACAGCGTTTATGGCAAAGGCGGAATTCATGATGTTGGAAAAGCATTTGTAAAACAACTTGAAAATCTTGGAATCAGTGTTGTATATCGTGAAAATTTGCATTTACCACATAATTCTGGGGCATATACAAGAAGTCAGGTTACAGCTTCTTCAATTTTGAATCAAGGTGGAATTGATGCACTTTTTGATGTTCATCGTGATTCGGTTCCACGAAAAGAATATTTCACAACGGTGAATGGTGAAAACATGAGCAAGGTTCGAATGGTTGTTGGGTCTGCAAACCATAACTATTATGAGAACAAAGAATTTGCATATTCTATAAAGGCATATGCTGACAAGGTTTATCCTGGACTTATAAAGGACATTTATATGGGAAGGGGGAACTATAACCAACAACTTCTCAGCCGTGGAATGTTGTTTGAATTTGGTTGCGAAAACATTGAAAAAAGTTTGGCAATTAAATCTACAGAGCCACTTTCAAAAGTCGTTGACGTTGTTTTATATGGATCAGACGGAGCTAGTAAGAAAAGTATGACAGCGGTTTCTTCATCGTCTGGAAAAGAAGCTGTTATAACTGGAATAATTTCAAAAAAATCAACAGCTTCAATAAGCTTTTTCTGGATTTTGCTTGGCTCAATTGGTTTCTATTTTGCGGTTCTTGGAATTGTTTGCATTTTCAGTAAAACAGCAAGATATAAAACATCAAGATTTTTTAAAGAATTGTTTGCTTTCCGCAAACAATAAAATGCTTGCAAAACCTGCATAAATTTATTATAATATAGATATTAAAGATAAAAGGCAACATTGTTTGCCTTTTTAAAGGCAGGAAATTATGGCATCATTACCAGTTGTTGCAATCGTTGGAAGACCAAATGTTGGCAAAAGCACACTTTTTAATCGCTTGGCAGGCAAGCGTATTTCTATTGTGCAAGATGAACCCGGCGTAACTCGTGATAGAATCTATGCAACGGCAGAGTGGTGTGGACATTCTTTCACACTTATCGACACTGGCGGAATTGATTTGAAAAGTGATGACCAAATTGTAAAAAACATTGCAAAACAGGCAGATATTGCGATTGGTATGTCAGACGTAATACTATATGTTGTAGATGTAAGAGCTGGAATTGTGCCGGCTGACATTGAAGTTGCGGACAAGCTTAGAAAATCTAAAAAGAAAGTTATTTTGGTTTGCAACAAACTTGACAACTATAAACCAGAACTTTTATATGAATTTTATGAACTTGGTCTTGGTGAGCCTTTTGGAATTTGTGCGAGTCAAGGAATGGGTGTTGGTGATGTTCTTGACGAAGTTGTGAAAAACTTTGGTGAAAGAAAAGAAGTTGAAGATGATGGGGCAATCAAAATTGCGATTGTTGGAAAACCAAATGCTGGCAAAAGCAGTCTTGTGAACAAACTTCTTGGTGAAGAAAGGGTTATTGTTTCTTCTGTTGCGGGAACAACTCGTGATGCAATTGATGTTCCATTTAACTATAACAAACAAAAATTCGTGCTTATAGACACCGCTGGAATGCGAAGGAAACGCTCAATTGAAGATGAAACAGTTGAAAGATATAGCATTTTCAGAACAATTGACTCGGTTAAAAGAGCAGACGTTATTGTTGTTGTGATGGATGTTTCAACTGAACAAGATGTTAAAATTTGTGCTTTGGCTCACAATGAAAACAAACCAGTTGTTGTTGCAATGAACAAGTGGGATTTGATTGATAAAGATCAAAACAAAGCAGAAGACTTTACAAAAAAGCTTCAAATTGATCTTGCTTTCATGAACTATTTCAAACCGGTTTATTTCTCTGCACTTACAGGAAAGAAGCTTGAAAAACTTATGCCAGCTGTTCTTGAAGCCTATGCAAATGCAAACAAAACCGTTACAACTGGAATGCTTAACGACATTTTACAATCAGCATATTTAATTTCTCCAGTTCCTTCAAAAAATGGAAAGAAACTTAAAATTTATTATGGCACACAAACCGGAACATGCCCACCAACATTTACTCTTTTCATTAATGATGACACACTTGTAAGTGATAACTATCTTCGTTATCTTGAAAACAGCATAAGAAAATCGGTTGATTTTTCAGGAACTCCAATCAAAATTCTTGTTAAATCTAAACGTGAGGAGGATTTATAATGGAGTGGTGGCACTTTGTCATTATAATTGTTGTTTCATATTTCATTGGAAACATCAGCTTTTCAAGAATGTTTGCAAGATTTAAGCATCAAGACATTACTAAACTTGGAAGTGGAAATGCTGGTTCAACAAATGTTCTTCGAAACTTTGGATTTAAGTTTGGTGTTTTAAATCTTCTTCTTGACATTTTGAAAGGTTTTGCACCTGCTTGTTTCTTTTATTATATTTTTGGACAAAATATAATTTATCTTTACACCGCTGGAATTTCTGTAATGATGGGACACATTTTCCCTGTTGTATATAAGTTTAAGGGCGGAAAGGGTATTGCAAGCATGCTTGGAGTTTTCCTTGCTGCAGACCCGATTGTGACTTTAATTGTTATTGGTGTTGCAATTGTTGTTTGGTTCTTGTTTAAATATGGTTCGGTTGCTTCATTTGTTTGTGTCACAGCACTTACTGTGATTGAGGGTGTAAAGGCAAAATCACTTGCTTCACCTCAAGACTGGATTGTTTGTTTGATGCTTTTCTTCATTTTCTGTTTGACTTGGTTTATGCATCGCTCTAACATTGAACGTCTTCTTTGCGGAAGAGAGAGCAAAGTTAGTTTGCTTAAAAGCATTCAAAAACAAATAAATAAAAGAAAAAGGGCAAATGCAATTGTAAAAGCAAGAAAAAAAGAACAAGAAAAAAAGCAGGAAGTTATTGAGAACTCTGAAACAGAAATTTCAGAGCAAAACAATACAACATTGGCTGATAGTGTTCAAAATGCCGTTCAAAATGCTGATGGCAAAAAATAAAGGCATAATTTATTTGCAAATTTCTGCATAATATTTATAATGATTTTATAAACAAATTAAAGGAGAATAAAATGACAAATAAAAATAGCACTTGGTGCACAGTGATGGGAATTTTAGGATATCTTATTGGAATTGGATATTGCTTTACACTTATTTTTATTCCAGTTGCGGTTTATTGTTTTATTGGTGCAAAAAGATATATGGAATGGGCACAGCTTACAGACAGCCAACTTGCACAATATAAAACAAATTTAACAAACTGGGCAATTTTCTTTTCAATTATTGGTTTCCCAATTGGGCTTCTTTCAATTGCTCCGGCATGTTTGGTTTCAAACGATGTTACAATCACAAATGTTTCAGAACCTGGAAAAGCTGGTGAAGCTTCAGAGGCTCCAAAGGCTGAAGAAAAGAAAGAAGAAGACAAAACATTGTCAAAAACGGAAACAATTGAAAAACTTGATTCGCTTAAAAATGAAGGTTTGATCACTGAAGAAGAATATGAAAAAGCTAAAAAAGAAGTTCTTGACAAAAAAGATTAAATGCCTTGATTTTTAAAAAATAATCATATAAAAGTGTGGGCATATTAGTTTTATATATGCCCATTTTTATATACAAAGGAGAAATATATGATTGATGAAAGCTTAATTAATTCGGAATATGACTATTTTCAAATAGAGAAAAAAGTTAGAGAAGAAATTTCATCTAAAAAAGCGAAATTTGAATTTTTGTCTGAGCTTATAAAAATGCTTTCTGACAAGTCTGAAAACGAAATTATAAATAAAATTATTTTAAAGTATGTTGCAGATCAAAAGAAAATCAATAAAAGCTTACCCGAACTGGAACAAGAATTAAAAGATTTAAAGTTGTTTTATAAATCAAAATTTCCACGAAAAAATAAGGCAAGAAAAATTTCATCTGAAGAATATCATGAGCAGGCTAAAAAGGTTTCAGAAACAATAACCATGTCTGAAAATCTTTTAGAAACGTCAATTGCATCTGGTACAAGATATAAGGTTGTTGGATATGAACTTA
>USJH01000093.1 GCA_900554955.1 uncultured Clostridia bacterium
AAGCACAAATTACGCGAATAATTTATCTATATGATTATTTTTTTATTCGTATAATGGCGAAGTTTGTGAGGATAAGAAAATTTAAAAAAAAATTAGGACTTCATATATGCATACACTTTCTTCATCATTAAACTTTTATTTTTCGTATAAAGTCAAATTTTATGTGTTGCAGAAGGCTCATAAAAAAATCCAGGCAAGAGTTTACTTAGCGTAAATGACTGTCTGGATTTTTTTATAGAAACGCACTGCAAGGCGCAAAATTTGACTTTATACGTGGAAGGAACGACTAGAGAAATACACCCCATGCAATATCGCATCAACAAGCGGATATGCTGAAAGAATGGTTGGAACAATCCAATATAGGTGATTATAATTTTCTTGATGAATGCTATAGAATCCAAGTTGCAAGTTGATTGAATAAATTATAATCAAAAGTTGAATTGTTAAAAGCAATGCAAACAACAAATATATGCGATATGCATAACGTGCTGGTTTCTTTTTATATGGATTAATAAAATAGATAACCGAGTAGATAAGCGGAACAACCATTAAGATTGCAAGCCCAATTAAAAAGTATTTTGCTGAAAAATCAAAAGTGCTAAAACTTGATTTATAGTTGTTCATGATAAGGAAGGTGAGTGTCACGAAGAATGCAACAATTCCATATGCTGTCCATGAATTTATAACGTTAAGTTTGTTTGACTCGATATAAGATCTTGTGCTTTTTGATTCTTTAACCATTTTTGTGTGTGGTTTAACAACAATTCCTTCTTCAAATTCTTTTTGAAGCTCTTTGAAATCTTTTGGAGCAGTCAAGATTTTATAGTTCTCACGTGCACCATCATCATTTGTTTGATAGGTCATAAGAGAACTGAGTTTTTCTTTATATTTCTCATCTGTATAATTTGTTTTCATTGAGTCATAACCATCAGTTGATTCATAGAATGGCATTGTTTTATCGTTGTGAAGTTCTTCTTCAGATGAAACATTTTCAGTTTGTTCGTCTTCAACTTCTTTTGAATTTTCTGAAGAGTTTTCCCACAAAGAAGATTTTCCACTGTCACCATAATCATCGTTTGTTTCAAGAAGATCCTCATCGTCAAAAAGAGAATAAGTGTGTTTTTCTTCAACCTTTTCTTCTTTTTCTTCTTTGTCCGGATTTTTATAAATTGCATCTGGATCGACTGCGGTTAAATCGGCTTCTTCATAATTTCTTGTAATGGCACCAAAATTGTGATATACAGGGGCAGAAGACTCTTCTTCATTTTCTTGAACAACATCACTTTCTTGATGGTTTTCTGATTCTTGAAGGTTTTCTGATTGATTTTCTTCTTCAATTTCGTCTTTCAAGTCTTTATCCATATGATTTTCTTTAAACTTTTCAAAATCGAAATTCAAAGAATGGTCTTCATCTTCAAAACCAACTTCTTTGCCATTTATTTTTTCAACAGGCAATGCATAGCTATCGTCAGCTTGATTTTGTTGTGATTCAAAATAATTTTCATTTGTCTCAAAATCATCATCAATTTTAAACACGAATGGAGAAGAAGATTTTTCATATTCTGTTTTATTTTCCGCTATTTCAAGTTGTGGTTTTTCTTCTTTAGAAATCAACAATTGCTCATCTTTTGAAGACTCAATAAGTTGTTTTTCATTGTTTTCAATTTGAGATGGGGCAGTGTGTCCAAGAAGTGCCATAATGTCAACATCATCATCATTTTCTTCGCAAGCAGCATCTTCAGGTTCGTCAAACACAAGATTTTCATTTGTTTCTTCAAACACAGATGCTTGAGCAGGGGAAGATTCTTCTTCATTTACAATTTCTTCTTCACGGTCAGAAAGTTCTTCATGTTCATTTGTTGTTTCTTCATCTTTAACAGGAGCTTTTTCAACTGACAAAATTTCACCATTTGAAGCAACACGTGCAACAAAGTTGTCTGAAAGTTGAACATATTTTACTGTTTGTTCGCCTTCTTGTTCAACAGCAGGCTCAGTTTCACTTGAAACAAGTTCTGTTTTTGACTCTGCAGAAGAAGCAATTTCATCTTCATTTAAAACAGGTTTGCAAATGTCGTCATTTTCGTCTTCAATGCTTTCTGCAAAAGATTCAGATGGGGCATCGAAGTCTGAAGCATCTTCAGTTTTGTCAGTTTCTTCAGAAATTTCTTGATCAATTGTTTGCCAAGGAATGAATCCGTCGGTTTGGTCGGTTTCAATTTCTTTTGATGGGGTGTCTTCAATTTCGTCTTTCACAGCTTCTTTAATTGGAACATAAACAATTTTTGTTTCAGGCTCTGAAGGAACATAAACAATTTTTTCCGTTGATTCTGGCTTGTTTTGTTTTTCATCTTCAAGTTGTTTTTTCAAATCTTCAACTTGTTTTTGAAGAGTATCAATTTCCTTGCTTGAAGTTTCTGAAATGATAAATTGTGGTTTTTCACCATTAGAAATAAGGCTATCAATGATAACCCTTGAACGATTCCAATCATCTTGGTTTTTCTGATAGGTTTCTTTTCCAAGCTCAGTAAGTTTATAATAATGACGTTTTCCGCCAATTTCACTGTCTGTCCAATAAGACGAAATCAGTTTTTGCGATTCAAGACGTTTTAAGCAACTGTAAAGAGTTGGTTGTTTAAGCTCATATGTTCCACCACTGCGTTCTTCAACTTCTTTGCAGATTTCATAGCCATATTTATCGCCTTCGAAAAGAGCTTTAAGAATGATAGTATCAATATGTCCACGAATAAGGTCGCTATCAATACCAGATTCATTTGTTGGCATAAAATCACCCCTTAGTTTTTTAGTCATAATAATTGTAGTTTAAAAAAGGCAATAAAGTCAAACGAATTGCAAACTTACTATAATTTTTTAATAATAAATGTATATATTTATCAGTAACATAACATCATTTTGACAAAATTTTAAGATTTTTCAGGTTTTACACTTAAATTTAACAAAAGTTTTGTTGTAAAAAAATTTAAGCGAAAGGAGAGAACATGATAACACCCGACCAAATCTATAGAAGCAACCGCAAAACACTTTCACTTTCAATTTTGAAAGATGGTCAAATTGTGATTAAGGCTCCACTTAGAATGAGTGAAGAAACAATTGCAAAATTTGTTCAATCAAAACAAAATTGGATAAGAGAAAAGCTTGCGTTTTTGCAAAACAACAAGCAAAAATATGATGACGTGATTGCTTATAAAAAATTCCTTTTGTTTGGCAACCGCTATGACCTTAAACTATGCTCGGTAAAGAAAATTCAAACGTCTCAAGAAGAAATGTGCATCTATATGCCAGCAACAACCGACCAAAGCAAGATTCTTGCAAAACTTAAAGCATGGTATAAAAAATATGCAAAAACAATTTTAGAACAAAGAGTAGAATATCTATCAAATCTTATGAAGATTGCCCCAAAATCCATCAAAATCAACGACACAAAAGGAAGGTGGGGAGCTTGCAACAGCCGTGGGGTTATAAGCTTTAATTTCCGAGTTATCATGCTTGATCCATCAATTATTGATTATGTCATTGTTCACGAACTATGCCACCTTGTTGAAATGAACCATTCTAAAAGATTTTGGAACCTCGTTTATTCATTTCTCCCAAATGCCGGAGCAGAGAAGCAAAAAATTAAAGAATATGGTTTTCTTCTTACCCTTTTCACAAATGTTTAAAGCAACTATGTTAAAGACCGCTTAATCGGTCTTTTTTTATTGCAAAAAAAAACAGACAGCGGAAAACTTTAATCACTTGACCGATAAAAGCAGGGGATTGAATGAAAAAGCAATATGTCACTCATTTCGATAAAAACACAAAACATGGTGTAATATGTTTTATATCACCCAGAGTTGATAAACAAAAAAAATAAAATTCCACCACAAATTTCTAAAACTAGAACAAAAACCAATCTATCATACAAACATCATAAACAGACCAAAAGAAACAATTGTGCTTAATAAGTGTGAACACACTAGAACAAAAATTTACAACAACAAAAATAGAGCAACCTTTAAAATTATAAAAAATTAAAAACATGATCATTTCAAAACATGTCCAATCTAATATTCATTCACTTATCACATCAAATTTGTTTTAAACTTCACTTATTTTTGATGG